>NZ_QGSW01000296.1:0-42734 GCF_003176715.1 Micromonospora sp. S4605 | reverse complement strand
GGTCGTTTTCGGTGGGGTGGGGGGTTGGGGGTTCGTTGGCGGTGCGCAGCGGGATCTCCTTGATGAACCAGGCCAGCACCGGCACCGCCACGGTGCACAGCACCGCCCACCAGAAGACGTGCGAGATGGCGTCGGCGAGGCCGCCGAGCACCAACTCGCGGGCCTGCGCCGGCAGCTGCTTGAGCTGCGCCAGGTCCATCCCGACCCCGGCCTCACCACCGCCGCCGGTGAAGGCGCCGCCGGCCGGGGAGTCGGCCAGCCGGTTGGCGAAGATCGCGCCGAACAGCGAGATGCCGAACGAGCCGCCGATCGAGCGGAAGAAGGTGGCCGCGCCACTCGCCGCGCCCAGGTCCTTCTGCTCCACGCTGTTCTGCGCGATGAGCATCGAGGTCTGCATGAGGAAGCCCATGCCGACGCCGAGCACGACCATGTAGAACGAGGACTCCAGCTTGCCGGTGTGCACGTCGAGCAGGGTCAGCAGGGCCATGCCCGCGACCATCACCGCGCCACCGATGATCGGGTAGCTGCGGTACCGCCCGGTCCGGGTGATCGCCCGGCCGACCAGCAGCGAGACCACCAGCATGCCGAACATCAGCGGGAGCAGCAGCAACCCGGAGTTGGTCGCCGAGGCGCCCTGCACGGTCTGCTGGTAGAGCGGCAGGAAGTTCATCGCGCCGAACATCGCGAAGCCGAGCAGGAAGCCGATCACCGAGATCAGCGCGAAGTTGCGGTTGGCGAAGAGCCCCAGCGGCAGGATCGGCTCGGCGGCCCGCCGCTCGACCACGCCGAAGGCCGCCAGCGCCAGCACGGCGAGCACGGCCAGGCCGAGGATCTGCGGCGAGGTCCAGTCGTACTCGTTGCCACCCCAGGTGGTGATGAGCACGATCGCGGTGATGCCGACCGACAGCAGCCCGGCGCCGAGCCAGTCGATCCGGTGCTCGGTCCGGTACCTGGGCAGGTGCATGGTGGTGGCGAGGACCAGCAGCGCGACGCCGCCCAGCGGCAGGTTGACGTAGAACGCCCACCGCCAGGAGAGGTGGTCGGTGATGAAGCCGCCGACCAGCGGGCCGGCCACCATGGCGATCGCCATGATGCCGGCGATCATGCCCTGGTAGCGGCCCCGCTCCCGGGGCGGCACCAGGTCGCCGATGATCGCCATCACGCCGACCATCAGGCCACCCGCGCCGAGGCCCTGGACGGCCCGGAAGGCGATCAGCTCGACCATGCCGTCGCCGGGACCGCCGAACATCTCGGAGCCGGCCATGCCGCAGAGCGCCGAACCGACCAGGAAGATCACCACGGAGGTGAGGAAGACCGACTTGCGGCCGTAGAGGTCACCGAGCTTGCCCCAGATCGGGGTGGAGACGGTGGTACCCAGCACGTACGCGGTGACCACCCAGGTGAAGTGGTCCAGCCCGCCGAACTCGCCCACGATCCGCGGCAGCGCGGTGCTGACGATCATGTTGTCGAGCATCGCCAGCATCATGGCGATCATCAGACCGAAGAGCACGACCCGCACGTTGGGTCGTCGCACGGCCTGGGTGGCCTGAGTCATGGGTAAGCTCCCCCCGAGAAGTGACGCACTTACTTGCCGACCGGCTAGCTACCTTACTAGCCGGACGGTAAGTTGGGCAGAGCAGCCGGTCAAGCGGATTGAGGTGTGTTGGTGAGGGAGAGCACAGGCGGCACGCGGGAGCGGATCAAGGCCGTCGCACTGGAGCTCTTCACCGAGCAGGGGTACGAGAAGACCTCGCTGCGGGAGATCGCCGAGCGGCTCGAGGTGACCAAGGCTGCGCTCTACTACCACTTCAAGAGCAAGGACGAGATCGTCACCAGCTTCGTCGAGGACCGGCTGGAGCTGATCGACGAGCTCATCGCCTGGGCCGAGGCCCAGCCCGCCACCCTGGAGACCCGGCGGGCGCTGATCGCCCGCTACGCCGACGCGATGTTCGCCAGCGAGAAGCCCTCGGTGATGCGGTTCTTCGAGCAGAACCAGACGGTGCTCAAGAGCCTCTCCGCCGGGCAGCAGATGCGCGGCCGGATGATGAAGCTGGCCGAGGCGCTGTTCCGGGGCGACGACTCACCGGCGGCGCAGCTGCGCGCGGCGCTGTCGCTCTTCGCCGTGCACAGCAGCTGGTTCGCCGTCCGCACCCCGCACATCAGCGACGAGGAGCGGCGGCGGATCGCCCTGGAGGTCGCCGACGAGCTGCTCGCCCCCATCGGCCAGCCGGCCGGACCCGCCCGGTAGCCCCGGGCCGGGCCGCCTGCCGGCCAGCCGGACAGCCGCCGGCGCGGTCCAGCCCCTGCGAAGCCGCCGGGAGCGCGGGTCAGTCGGCCGGGGTGAGGTCGAGGCGCAGGCCGAGCAGTTCCACCCCGGGCACCGGCGACCAGTCCAGCTGGGGCGTCCGGACGAAGCCGCGCCGCTGGTAGAGGCGGTGAGCCGCGGTGGCGAAGCCGCTGCGTACGCAGATCACCACGGCCGAGCAGCTCAGCTCGGTCGCCCGCGCCACGCAGGCGTCGACCAGGGCGAGCCCGACGCCGCGCCCCTGGGCGGCCGGGTCCACGGCGAGCATCCGGAACTCCGCCTCGCCCGGGGCGGACAGCTCGGCGTACCGGGTGCCGGGCAGCACGAAGGTCACCGAGCCGAGCGTCTCGCCGGTGGCCTCGTCGACGGCGACCAGCACCTCGCCGTGCTCCGCCCGGGTCGCCACGTCGGCCAGCGTCGCGGCGTAGCCGTGCTCGCCCTTGAGCTGCCCGTCCGCCTCGTACGCGGCCACCGTCAGCCGGGCCACCGCCGGGAAGTCGGCCGGGGTGGCCCGGCGGACCAGCAGGCCACTCAATCGATCACCGCGATCAGGTCGCCGTCCTGCACCACGTCACCCTCGTTCACGGCGAGCTGCCGCACCACGCCGTCGGACTCCGCTACGACCGGGATCTCCATCTTCATCGACTCCAGGATGACCAGGGTGTCCCCCTCGGACACGGTGTCCCCGGCCGACGCGACGACCTTCCAGACGTTCGCCACCATCTCGGCGCGGATCTCCTCGGCCATCTCCGGCCCTCCCTCTCGCGGGTTACCTGCCGACGTATCCAATCATGAGCGCGGCGCCCGCGGGCGCGGAGCGGGCGGCTGACGGCGGGGCGTACCGCTGCCGCCCCGGGCGACGGCGGTGGGTGCCCGCCGCACTAGCATCAGCAGGTCGGACCTGGCGCCGGGCGGACCGGTGCGTGCACCGGCGCCGAGGTCGTGCGCAGGCGGATCCGACCATCACGAGGAGGTCACCATGGCGAAGAAGGCCCGGAAGAAGAAGGCCCGCAAGAAGAGCAACGCCAACCACGGCAAGCGCCCCAACTCCTGAGCGGCGTGCCGGCGGGGTTGGGGCGGCGAACCGCACCGGCCCGATGCCGGAGACACCGGTGGCCCGGGTCGATCTCGACCCGGGCCACCGGTTTTCCGTCGTCACGCCGAGCTCAGTCGGTCAGTTCCCGCGACTCGCTGCTCTCGAAGACCACCAGCTCGGAGATCCGGACCCGGAGCCGCTCGCGCAACTGCTCGGGCGCGGTCTCGTTGCCGCAGCAGCGGGCGACCAGCGCCCGGACCTCCTGCTCGATGCCGTACTCGCGCAGGCAGGGTCCACACTCGTCGAGGTGGTAGCGGATCAGCGTGCGCCGCTCCTCGGCGCACTCGAGGTCGAGGTAGAGGTAGACCTCCTCGAGCACCTCGCGGCAGTCCGTCTCGTGCGGCTTCCCACAGCTCACGTCACACCTCCCGGCCGGCGGCCGCGGTCGAGCCCTTCGACGACGAGGCGGCGCTGAAGCCGCGCTCGGCCGCGTACTGCTCGAGCAGCTTGCGCAGATTACGACGGCCGCGGTGCAGGCGCGACATCACCGTGCCGATCGGCGTGCCCATGATGTCGGCGACCTCCTTGTAGGAGAAGCCCTCGACGTCGGTGAGGTAGACCGCCAGGCGGAACTCCTCCGGCAACTGCTGGAGGGCCTCCTTGACGTCGCTGTCCGGCAGCCGGTCCAGCGCCTCGGTCTCGGCCGAGCGCAGCCCGCTGGAGGTGTGCGACTCGGCCTCGGCGAGCTGCCAGTCGGTGATCTCCTCGGTCGGCGCCTGGATCGGCTGGCGCTGCCGCTTGCGGTAGGAGTTGATGTAGGTGTTGGTCAGGATCCGGTAGAGCCAGGCCTTCAGGTTGGTGCCCTGCTCGAACTGGTGGAAGGCGGCGTACGCCTTCAGGTAGGTCTCCTGGACCAGGTCCTCGGCATCCGCCGGGTTGCGGGTCATCCGCAGTCCGGCAGCGTAGAGCTGATCGACGAAGGGCATCGCGTCCCGCTCGAAGCGGGCCCTGCGCTCGTCCGTCTTCTCGGTGGTCAACCGCACATCCCCTCGCGTCGGATGCTTTCCCGCCGAGGATACGCGTCCCGACGGGGTGGCAGATCCACTTCCGTCGGGTGTGCCGGTGCTCACCGCCGAACCGGCCGGCGGCACCGCCGCGGGCCAGTCCGGACCGTCCAGCAGTTGACGCAGCCGCCGTGCTTCCCGCTCGTCCCGTTCCCGGGCCCGTGTCTCGGTCGGCACCGGTCACCCCCCTCGCCAGAAATGTCGTCCGCGGGGTGCAACGCGAACCGCCGGCCCGATCATTCCGGCTCCGGCCCCCGTTCCTGGTCCCGGCCCCGGTCGGGACCGGCGCTGGGACCAGGAAGGGCCTGGGAGGACCGGTGCCGCCGCCCGAACCGGGCGAACGGCACCAACCGGTGCAACGACCCGGCTCCGCCGACGGAAACGGCCCGCCCGGCGCGCCGGGTCGCCCGGGTCAGGTCACCGCCCAGCCCCGCTCGCGCAGCCAGCCGAGCACCACGGCGGCCGTACCGGCCGGATCGCCGCGCAGGTCGTGCCGCTGCCCCGGTCGGGTCACCACGCGCACCGCCGCCCCCGGCTCGGGCACCCCGAACGGGTCACGGTCGCCGTTGACCACCAGCGTCGGCAGGCCGGTCGCCAGCTCCGCCGCCCGGGACCGCTCCGGCCGCCCGGGCGGGTGCAGCGGGAACGCCAGCGCCAGCACGCCGGCGGCGCCCGTCGCACGCGCGGTGCGGCAGGCCACCCGCGCGCCGCTGGACCGGCCACCCACCAGCAGCGGTACGCCGGGATGCCGGTCCCGCAGCACGGCCAGCACCGCGGTCCACGCCTCGTCGAGGTGCCCGGCCGGAGCGGGCGCGCGGCGACCGGCGACCCGATAGGGCTGGGTCACCCGGCACACCACCAGCCCGGCGCCGACCGCCGCGTCGCGGACCGCCAGTAGGTCCGGCGCGTCAACCGCGCCGCCCGCGCCGTGCCCGAGCACCAGCAGGGCGGCCGGCGGCCCGGCGGGCAGGTCGGTGTCCACCCGGGCGGGGCCCCGTGGCGTGGCGATGTCGTCGCTGGTCGGCACCGGCTCATTCTGCGCCCCGCGCCGCGGGTCCGGCCGCGGAGTCCCGGCGGGCCCGCCGCCCGACCGGGGTGGACCCGACGCCGGACGACCCACGACGAACGACCGGCCCGTGATCCACGGGCCGGTCGCGGTCGACTCAGTCGGCGGTCAGCTCAGCGGCACCAGGGTGAGCAGGCGGTCCCGTACCGGCGGCCCGGCCTCGTCGGCGGCGTCCGGATCGGGCTGCACCTCGGAGCGCCAGGCGACCAGCATCGCCCGCCGTTCGCGCGGGGTGGTGCCGCCCCACACCCCGTGGCAGTCGCCCACCTCCAGCGCCCAGGCCAGGCAGGAGCCCTGCACGTCACAGCTGCGGCAGAGCGCGATCGCGGCGTCCGCCGGCTCGTTCGGCGCCGGAAAGAACGTTTCCGGGTCGACGCTCTGGCAGGTTCCTCTGGTCCGCCATGCCTCGTCCTGGCGCCGCTCCCGCAACGCACGCAGCAGTCGCGGATCTCGTCGTGCGGCGGCCACCTCGTGCGGGCGGGGCATACGTGCCCGTGTCATCCACCCACCTCCCCCGTGGGACCGGCAAGATCGATGGCCGTCGTCCACCCCGTGCGGATCGACAGCCACCACCGGCGCTGTGTTGTATCGCACTTCCGGAGGCCGGGACAAGACTCTGCCGTAAAGTTGGCGGAATATTCGGGCGACGATTCACCCGCAACACTGGCAAATCAGTCGGCGACAATGTGCCGACGGCGTCAGAACAGCGTCAATTCCTCCGGCTCGGCGGATCGCGCCAGCGGCACCCGGGCGGTCAGCTCCGGGCCGTCGTTGCGGACGTCGCCGACCGCCAGGCCCACCGGGCGGATCTCCAGCCCACCGAGCCAGTCCAGCGGCGGCGGGCTGAGCAGCGCGTCCGGCTCGCCGCCCGGGGCCAGCCACCCCGCCCACCGCTCGCGCGGCAGCAGCAGCGGCATCCGGTCGTGCACCTCGGCCAGCTCGCCGAGCGCGGCGGTGGTCAGCACGCTGCAGGTCAGCAACGGCCCGGCCGAGCCCTCCCAGACCGACCAGATGCCGGCGAAGGCGAGCACCGAGCCGTCCAGCGGGGTCATGTAGTAGGCCTGCTTGCCGCCGCCCGCCAGGCGAACCCACTCGTACCAGCCGTCGGCCGGGACGAGACAGCGGCGGCGGGCGAACGCGCCCGCGTACGCCCGGCTGGTGGCGACGGTCTCGGACCGCGCGTTGATCATGCGAGCAGCGCCGGCCGGCGACCGGGACCACGCCGGCACCAGCCCCCAGCGGCCGACGGACAGCGCGCGGTGCCCGTCGGGGGTGACCCGGACCAGCGGCACCGGATCGGTCGGCGCCACGTTGTGGTCGGGAGCGAGCCGGCCGTCGGTGTCGTCGTACGACTCGAACAGCGCGCTCAGGTCGCCCGCGCTCCGGGTCGTCGCGTACCTCCCGCACATGTCGCACACGCTATCCCGCCGGCCGCCGCTCGGCTGTCCCGCCGGCCGCCGCTCGGCTGTCCCGCCAACCGGGAGCGCACGGATCGGCCGGCGCCACCGGTCGGCCGACACGGCAGAATGTAACCGTGGGGAACCTGACAGCGACCCGGCCGCCGCAGCCGTGGACCGCACCGACCGCCTCCGATCCGGTCGCGGCCAGCGTGCGGCTGCCCGGCTCCAAGTCGATGACCGCCCGTGCCCTGGTGCTCAGCGCGCTGGCCAGCGGGCCGTCGACGCTGGCCGGGCCGCTGCGCGCCCGGGACACCGAGCTGATGGCCGCCGGGCTGCGGGCGATGGGCGCGCACATGTCGATCAGCGACGACGACCGCTGGCTGGTCCGGCCGCACCGGCTGGTCGGCCCGGCCCACGTCGACGTCGGCCTGGCCGGCACGGTGATGCGCTTCGTCCCGCCGGTGGCCGGGCTGGCCGACGGGCGGATCACCTTCGACGGCGACCCGCAGGCCCGGATCCGCCCGCTCGGGCCGCTGATCGGCGCGCTGCGCTCGCTCGGCGTACGGATCGACACCCCGCCCTCCGGCAGCCTGCCGCTGACCGTGCTCGGCGCCGGGCGGGTCGCCGGGGGTGAGGTGGTCATCGACGCCTCCGCCTCCAGCCAGCTGGTCTCCGGGCTGCTGCTGGCCGCCCCGCGCTTCGACCGGGGGGTGGTGGTCCGGCACGTCGGCCCGCCGGTGCCCTCCGCGCCGCACCTGCGGATGACCGTGCAGATGCTGCGCGCCGCCGGCGCGGCGGTGGACGACACCACCCCCGACGTCTGGACGGTCGAGCCGGGCCCGCTCACCGGGCGCGGCTGGACGATCGAGCCCGACCTCTCCGGCGCGGTGCCGTTCTTCGCCGCCGCCCTGGTCACCGGCGGCGAGGTGACGTTGCAGGGCTGGCCGCGCAGCAGCGCCCAGCCGGTGGAGCGGCTGCGCGAACTGCTCCAGCTGATGGGGGGCGAGGTGACCCTCTCCACCGCCGGGCTGACCGTGCGGGGCACCGGCGTCGTGCACGGCCTGGCCGCCGACCTCTCCGACGTCAGCGAGCTGACCCCGGCGCTGGCCGCGCTGGCCCTGCTGGCCGACTCGCCGTCCCGGTTCACCGGGGTGGCGCACATCCGGGGCCACGAGACCGACCGGATCGCCGCGCTGGCCCGGGAGTTCAGCGCGCTCGGCGCCGACCTCACCGAGTCCCACGACGGGCTGGAGATCCGCCCCCGCCCGCTGCGCGGCGGGGTGTTCCGCACCTACGCCGACCACCGGATGGCGCACGCCGCCGCGGTGGCCGGGCTCGCCGTGCCCGGCATCGAACTCGACGACGTGGCGTGTACCTCGAAGACCATGCCCGAGTTCCCGGCACTATGGTCAGCAATGGTGACCGGCAAGAGCTGACGGGTAGAGGGGACGGGTCCTGGCGACCAGGCGGCGGGAGTACGACGAGGACGACGTACGGGTCCGGCCCGGGAAGTCCTCGCGCCCGCGTACCCGCACCCGACCCCGGCACGCCGACGCGGTGGACGGCTTCGTCATCGCCGTCGACCGGGGCCGCTACACCTGCGTGCTGCCCGACGCCGGGCCGGACGCACCGACGGTCACCGCGATGCGGGCCCGCGAGCTGGGCCGCAAGTCGGTGGTGGTCGGCGACCGGGTCGGCCTGGTCGGGGACACCTCCGGGGCGGCCGGCGCGCTGGCCCGGATCGTCCGGATCGCCGAGCGGCGCTCGGTGCTGCGGCGCACCGCCGAGGACGACGCGACCACCGCCGAGGGGCGGCTGGAGCGGGTGGTGGTGGCCAACGCCGACCAGTTGGTGATCGTCAGCGCGCTGGCCGACCCGCCGCCGCGCACCGGGTTCATCGACCGTTGCCTGGTGGCCGCGTACGACGCCGACATCGAGCCGCTGCTCTGCCTGACCAAGGCCGACCTGGCCGGCCCGGAGGCGGTGCTCGGCTACTACACCGAGCTGGAGCTGCCGTATGTGCTGATCCAGCCGGACGCCGAGCTGGACGCCCTGCGCAGCCTGCTCGCCGGGCGGGTCTCGGTCATGGTCGGGCACTCCGGGGTGGGCAAGTCGACGCTGGTCAACCGGCTGGTGCCGGAGGCCGCCCGGGCGGTCGGCGAGGTCAGCGCGATCGGCCGGGGGCGGCACACCTCGACCAGCGCGGTGGCGCTGCGGCTGCCACCGGCACCGGCCGGCGACGCCGACGGCGACCCGGGCTGGATCATCGACACTCCCGGGGTGCGCAGCTTCGGGCTGGCGCACGTCTCCGCCGACAGCCTGCTGCACGGCTTCCCCGACCTGGTGGAGGGCACCGTCGACTGCCCGGCCAACTGCCCGCACACCGCCGAGGCGCCGGACTGCGGCCTCGACGCCTGGGTGGCCGCCGGCAAGGCCGACCCGCGCCGACTGGCGTCGTACCGCCGGCTGCTGACCTCGCGGGCCGGTGAGGGCGACCCGCGCGGCGAGCCCGAGCAGCGTGGCGAGCCGCCGACCGGCGGCTGACGCCGGATCGGCTAGGTTGCCCACATGACCGGGTACGCCGACGACCTCGCCCTCGCCCACCTGCTCGCGGACGCCGCCGACGCGGTGTCGACGGCCCGGTTCGGCGCGCTCGACCTGCGGGTCGAGGCGAAGCCCGACCTGACTCCGGTCTCCGACGCGGACACCGCCACGGAGCGGGCGATCCGGGCGCTGCTCGCCGAGCACCGCCCAACCGACGGGCTGCTCGGTGAGGAGTACGGCGTGGCGCCGGCCACCGGCCCGGACGACCGGCAGTGGGTGGTCGACCCGATCGACGGCACCAAGAACTACATCCGCGGGGTGCCGATCTGGGCCACCCTGATCGCCCTGCTGGAGGGGGGCCGGCCGGTGGTCGGGCTGGTCTCCGCTCCGGCGCTGGGTCGTCGCTGGTGGGCCGCCCGCGGGGCGGGGGCGTACGCCGGACCGGACGCCGCCGGCGGTGTCCCGATCCGGGTCTCCGGGGTGAGCGCGCTCGCCGACGCCAGCTTCTGCTACTCGTCACTCGACGGCTGGACGGCCAACGGGCGGCTGGACGGGATGCTCGGGATCATGCGGGACAGCTGGCGCAGCCGGGCGTACGGCGACTTCTACGGGTACGTGCTGCTCGCCGAGGGCGCACTGGACGTGATGGTGGAGCCGGAGCTGTCGCTGTGGGACGTCGCCGCGCTGGTGCCGATCGTCACCGAGGCCGGCGGCACGATCACCGACCTGCACGGCGCGCCGTCCCCCGCGGTGGGCACCGACGCCGACCAGAGCGTGGTGGCCAGCAACGGCGCGCTGCACGCCGACATCCTCGCCCGGCTGGGTCGGCCCACCGCGCGCTGACCCCGGCCAGCCTCTATCCTCGCCAGGTGTCCACCTCCGGCTGGTGCTTCCTCGCGTCGATGATCGTCGCCTACGGCATCGCCAACCTGCTCCAGTCGGTCGCGGCCGCCCGCACCACGGTGCACCACACCTTCGATCCCGGCCTGCTGCTGCGGCTGGCCGGCCACCGCACGTACCTGGTCGGGCTGCTCTGCCAGGTGGTCGGGTTCGTGCTCGCCTTCCTGGCCCGGCGGGACCTGCCGCTGTTCCTGGTCCAGGCCAGCGTGGCCGCCGGGCTCGGGGTGACCGCGCTGCTCGGCGTACTGCTGCTGAAGTGGCGACTACCGGTGGCCGAGGTGGTGCTGCTGGTGCTGCTCTTCGGCGGGATCACGGCGCTGGTGCTGGCCGCCCGGCCGGCGCCGTCCCGACAGCTCGGTACGGCCGGCACGGTGGCCCTGCTGGTGGCGCTCCTCGGGATCGCGGTACTGGGCTTCTTCGCGGTGCGGCTGCACGGCGCGCCCGGTTCGGTGGCGCTCGGCTCGCTCGCCGGGCTGGCGTTCTCCGCCGCCGCGGTCGCGGCCCGGCCACTGGCGTCCGCGCCGACCGCCGAGGCGTTCCTCGGCAACCCGCTGCTCTACCTGCTGATCGCGCACTCCGTGGTCGGCCAGCTGCTGCTCGGCCTGGCCATGCAGCGCGGCTCCACCACGGCGGCGGTGGCGGCGATGGACGCGGCCGGGGCGGTGCCTGCGGCGATCATCGGCCTGCTGCTGCTCAACGACAAGATCTGGCCGGGCCGGGAGTGGCTGGCCGCGGTGGGTTTCCTGGTCACCCTGGCCGCGGTGATCGGGCTGACCCGGTACGCCGAGCCGCAGCACCACCACGCGGTCGCCGGGGAGCGGAAGCGGGCCCTGGTCGGGGCCACCCGGGTCGGCTGAGCCGCAGCGCCACCGGCGGTCGGAACCGCCGCGCCGGGACGGGTGGTCAGGCCGCTTCGACCGGCTTGCGGCGGCGGACCACCCGCTCGTAGAGCCGCTCCAAGGCGCCGGCTGTCCGCTCCCAGGTGTAGCTGCACCGCACCCGGTCGACAGCGGCGTGCCCGTACGCGAACCGGCCGGCGTTGTCGGCGAGCAGCCGGCGCAGCGTCACGCCCAGCGTCCGCACGTCGCCGGGCGGGACCAGCCGGCCGGTGACCTCGTCGACCACCGCGTCGGCGATGCCGCCCATCGCGTACCCGACCACCGGCACGCCGCAGGCCATCGCCTCCAGCGACACCCGGCCCGCCGAGGAGTAGTGCGGGGTGCAGGCCACCACGTCGGCCGAGCGGTACCAGGTGGCCATCTGGTCGTGCGGCACCGCGCCGACCAGCTTCACCTGCTCGGCCACCCCGTTCTGTTCGGCCAGCTCGCGCAGCCGGCGGGCCTCGGCGTGGTTGGCCAACTGCTCGGCCGGCGGCCCGCCGGCGATCACCAGTTCGGCGTCGCCGACCAGCCGCATGGCGCGGATCAGGTCGTCCTGGCCGTGGCCGGGCGAGAGGCCGCCGACGGAGAGGATCCGGGCCCGCTGGTCACGCGGAGCGGCCTCCCCGTCGGGGTGGAACTGCTCGGTGTCGACCCCGGCCGGCACCATCGCCACCGCGGTGCGTTGCAGGCCCATCCGGGTCAGCTCGTCGACCTCGTCGTTGCACTGGGCGACCGCGATGTCCACCGCCCGGGTCAGCGCGCGCTCCAGCGGGATCCGCTCGCCGGGGCCGCCGTACTGCTGGCCGAGGTGGCGGAGCTGCTCCACGCCGAGCGAGTGGAAGGTCTGCACCACCGGGATGTCCGTTTCGCGTACCGCGTGCGCGGCGGCCAGCCCGCCGATCCAGTAGTGCCCGTGCACCACGTCCGGGGTCCACTCGCCCGACCAGCGGTCGGCCAGCCAGCGGCCGAACTCGGCCACGTACGGGACCAGTTCGGCGGTGGGCAGCACGGCGGCCGGCCCGACCGGGACCCGCTCCACCCGGTAGCCGTGCACGTCGGCGGTTTCCGGCAGCCCCGGGTCGTCCCGGCGTTCGTACACCCGGACGTCATGACCTCGTGCGGCCAGTTCCGCGGCGACCCGCGCGATGTGCTGGTGGGTGCCGACGGCCGGGCCGTCGGGGTGGCTGGACGGGCCGGCGTGCGCGCAGACGAGGCCGACGCGCATGGGTCACCTCCATGCGATCTTCTCCAGCGGTGGTCCTCCGGTCAGAGGGTCCCATTAACCCAGCGCTCGGGAGCCGAAACCTGGCAGATCGGGAAGAGGCCGGCGGGTAGTTGCGCGGTGGCAAGTGTTGTTCCGGCCTCAGCGGGCCACCCGTCACCCGCACCGGCAACCCCGCGGGCGCCACCGGGTGTAGCGCAGCCGGCGGCCCGACCTGCGTCGAGGATCCGACCGGTGCCGGTCGCATGACCCCCGGCCAGCCGGGGTACCGGCCAGGAATGCCGCTCACCCGCAGCCTCACCGACGCCACCGTGGTGATCACCGGAGCCTCCAGCGGGATCGGGACCGCGACCGCGTACGCCCTCGCCCGCCGGGGCACCGCCGTGGTGCTGGCCGCCCGCAGCGAGACCGCCCTGCGCGAGGTGGCCCGCAACTGCCGTGACCTGGGTGGCCGGGCGCTGGTCGTGCCGACCGACGTCACCGACCCGGCAGCGATGGAGCGGTTGGCCGCCCGGGCGGTGGAGGAGTTCGGCCGGATCGACGGCTGGGTCAACAACGCGGCGGTCAGCGTGGTGGGCCTGTTCGACGAGATCCCGGTGCAGGAGTTCCGCCGGGTGCTGGAGGTGAACCTGCTCGGCGCCGTGTACGGCACCCGGGCCGCGCTGCCCCACCTGACGGCGGCCGGCGGCGGGGTGCTGGTCAACAACGCCTCGGTGCTGGCCGAGGTGGCGATGCCGTACCAGTCGGCGTACAACGCCACCAAACACGGCATCCGCGGGCTGGCCGACACGGTCCGCCAGGAACTGCGGGTCACCGGCCGGGGCAACATCTCGATCTGCACCGTCCTCCCGGCGACCATCGACACCCCGTTCTACCGGCACGCGGCCAACCACAGCGGGCGGGAACTGGTGCCACCGCCACCGGTCTACCCGCCGGAGGTGGTCGCCCAGACGATCGTCCGGATGCTGCGCCGTCCGCGCCGGGAGGCGTACGCCGGCGGCGCCGCCCGACTGATCGGCCTGCAGTGGCGGCTCGCCCCGGCCCTGGTCGAGCGGACGCTCGGCTGGTACGCCCACCGCACCCAGTTCGGGCCGGCGCCCCGGCTGGACACCGCCGGAAACGTCTTCGATCCGGACGCCGCGGCCCAGCGCGACGGAGGCTGGCACGGCCGGCGGCGGCAGCTGGTGCGGATGACGGCGGCCTTCGGCCTGGCGGCCGCCGGGACGGCGGTGGGCACGGTCGCCGCGATGGCCCGACGAACCCGGACGGACCGCTGATGGGTCCGGCCGGCCGGTCGGATGCGGGGTCCGCGTCGGGCAGGCAGAATAGGGCGATCATGCCGACCGACGTGCGTTGCCTGGTGGAGACGGACCGGTCGTCCGCCGTGATCCGGGTGACCGGGGTGCTGGACCCGGCCGGGGTCGGCCCGGTGCGCGACGCGCTGCTCGCCCGGCTCAGCGACCGGCCCGGCCCGGTCGTGGTGGACCTCTCCGGGTTGCGGGTGGCCGAGCCCGCGGCCGCCCGGGTCTTCGCCGAGGTGCGCCGGGAGGTCCTCGACTGGCCCGCCGCCGACCTGCTGCTGCACGACCCGTCCGGCACGGTCGCCGGGGTGCCCGCCTGGCCGACCCTGGACGAGGCGATGGCCGCGCTGGCCGCCGCGCCGATGGCCGCCGTGCTGACCGCCGACCTGCCGCCGACGGTCGGCGCCGCCCGGCACGCCCGGCAGCTGGTCACCGACGGCTGCCAGCGGTGGGGGGTGCCGCGGCTGGCCGAGCCGGGCTGCATCGCGGTCACCGAGATGGTCAACAACGTGGTCGCCCACGCGCACACCCCGATGACGGTCCGGCTGGCGCCCCGCGACAGCGAGTTGCACCTGGCCGTCCGGGACCACTCCGCGCGCCAGCCGGCGTACGCCGGGCTGGCCCCGCTGACCTCGACCGGCGGCCGGGGCCTGCTGCTCATCGACACGGTGGCCCGGCGCTGGGGCAGCAGCCCGATCCCGGACGGCAAGGTCGTCTGGTGCGTGCTGCACCCGGACGACGAGGCCGCCGCCCGGGGCTGACGCCCAACCGGAGCGGTACGCGCGGGGCGGGGCCGCCCAGCCGGCGGGGTGCGCGGGGTCCGGGCTACCGTTGCGCAGTGGGCGGGCGGTGTGTGGTCGGCCGTCCCCGATCCGACCCGAAGACCGGCTGCGCGGCCGGTGGTGGCGGTTATGGGGGTGCCGGGAGTGGGTAGTGACCGGTCATGCGCGACGACGAGTACCCGACCCCCGTGTCCGATCCCGAGGCGGAGGGGCTGCCCGACACCGCCGACGACGACTCGACCGCCAAAGACGACGTCCTGACCGGGCGCGAGGCGGACGGTCCGGAGCCGGCGCAGCTGCCCGCCGACCGGGACCCGGTGGCGGTGGACCGGTTCGGGACCACCGCCGAGGAACAGCTCGACGGCGAGTCGCTCGACTACAAGCTGGCCCGGGAGTCGTTCGAACGCCCGGTCGACGATCCGTTGGCCGGCCCGATCGACCCGGACATCGCCGCCGAGGCGGACAGCCGGGAGCAGGCGGCACAGGCGCAGCTCGACGCGGACGTCATCGACCCGGGCCCGACCTCGGACCCGAAGTCGCCGGTCTCCATCTACGACCACGGCCAGTTGGGCAGCGTCGCCGACGCCCAGGTGGGGCGGCTGGTCGAACCGGACGAGGGGGCGCACACCGACCAGGAGACCGACTCGGTCGCGTACGACGCGGGCTCGGCCGGCGGTGGCGCCACCGCTGAAGAGCTGGCCATCCACGAGACCCGTCCGCCGCACTCGGTCTGACTCAGTCGTCCAGTCCGCGCTCGATTGCGTACCGGGTCAGCTCGACCCGGTTGTGCAGCTGGAGCTTGCCCAGCGTGTTCTGCACGTGGTTCTGCACGGTCCGGTGGGACAGCCCGAGCCGCTCGGCGATCTGCTTGTACGACATCCCCTTGGCGACCAGGCGCAGCACCTCGGTCTCCCGGTCGGTGAGCCGGGGTGCCGCGCCGTCCCGGCTCCGCGGACCGGCGCCCGCCGGCGCGGCCCCGGCCGGTTCGGCCGCCAGCCGCCGGTACTCGCCGAGCACCAGCCCGGCCAGGCCGGGGGTGAAGACCGGTTCGCCCGCGGCGGTACGCCGCACGGCGTCCAGGAACTCGGCCGGGGCGGCGGACTTCACCAGGTATCCGGTGGCGCCGGCCTTCACCGCGTCCAGCACGCCCTGCGCCTCGCCGCTGGCCGAGAGCATCAGCACCCGCACCTCGGGTAGCGCCGCGCGCAGCCCCCGGATCACCTCGACGCCGGAGATGTCCGGCAGTTGCAGGTCGAGCACCACCACGTCCGGCCGGGTGGCCGCCGCGACCCGGACCGCCTGCCGCCCCTCGCCGCTGGTGGCCACCACCTGGTGGCCGGCCTCGGTCAGGTCGCGGGCCACCCCCTCGCGCCACATCGGGTGGTCGTCCACCACCATCACCCGCGCCACGGTTTCCCCCTGTCCACGCTCACGGTGACCCCTCCCGTTCCCGACTGCGCGGCTCGCGGACCCGACCCACTCCGCGCGCTCACCGCGGCGGCCGGGGCACTGTCAACTCCACCTCGGTGCCGGCGCCGGGCATCGAGGTGATCCGTACGGTGCCGCCGAGGTCGGCGAGGCGGCCCCGGATGGACCGGGCGACCCCGAGCCGCCCCTGGGCCGCCGCCTCGGCCAGCCGGCCGTCGGGGAACCCCGGTCCGGAGTCGCGGACCGACACCGTCACCGTCGCCCCCTCGTCCTCGACCAGCACCCAGGCCCGGCCGTCCGCGTGCCGCTCGACGTTGTCCAGCGCGGCGGCGGTGGCGGCGGCCAGCTCGTGGGCCACCGGCCCGGGCAGCGGCACCGGGGTGGCTGGCGCCGAGAGCGACACCGTCGCCGAGGCGTACCGGCCGAGCAGGGCGCGCAGGTCCACCGGGCCGCCGTCGGTGGCGACCGGGCCGGTACCGGCGATCAGGGCTCGCAGCGCCGCCTCCTGCTCGCCGGCGAGGCGGGCCAGCTCGCCGGCCTCGCCGTCCAGGTGCGCGCCGCGCCGCTGCACCAGCGCCAGCACCTGGAGCACCGAGTCGTGGATGTCCCGGGCCAGCCGCTCCCGCTCCCGGGTCGCGGCCTCCAGCTCGACCGCCCGGTGCAGCCGCTCCTCGGCGGTCACCGCGAGCCGGGCCACGTGCCCCACCACCACGCCGGCGAGCAGCAACAGGATGGTGCCGTTGAGCGCCGACGGGGAGACCATCCCCCGGGTCGCCAGGTCGGCGGCGCCGAGCACCAGGGCGGCGACCGCGCCCCGGCGCCGCCCGCCGGAGACCGCCCAGGCCAGCACCGGCCCGCCCAGCCAGGCCACGGCCAGGGTGGTCACCCCGGCGGCGAGCGCCGCGCGCCCGACCACCCACGGGGTGACCAGCAGGATCGCGAGGACGACCCCGAGGTCGGCCAGGAGCAGCGGCCAACCCCGCCATCGCGGCCGGGCGTACCCGGCCGCGGTCACCCCGGTCCAGGCCGCCATCGCCAGGACCACCGCGCCCGCCGCGAGCGGGTGGGCGTAGCGATCCGCATCGCGGAGCACCACCACGCAGACGTACGCCAGGGAGGCGACCCGGAACACCGCGACGGCCCGCCAGAGCGGGACCTCGAAACCACCGGGCGGGGACGGCACGCAGGCCACGATGCCACAGCGCCCCGCGCAGCCGGTCACCCCGCCCGGTGCGGGCGCGCCAACCGTGACGTACGGTGGAAATACCGCGAACAACTCCGAGATCCGCTGGCGGGACGGGGCCATGACGAACGCTGATCCCCCGGCACCGCGTACGGTTGTGCCCATCGAACCCTCCCTCCTGATCGCCGAAGCCTTCGACCAGGCTCAGGTGACCGAGCTACGCCACTCGGTCACCTCCTGTGTGCGTGCCGCCGGGCTGACCGGGCAGCGGCTGGACGACTTCGTGCTCGCGGTCAACGAGTTGATCACCAACGCGGTCCGGCACGGTGGCGGGCAGGGCTGGCTGCGGCTGTGGCGGCAGGCCGGCCACCTGCTCTGCGAGGTCGCGGACCACGGCCCTGGGATCAGCGCCCGGCGGCTGGACGACCGGACCCGGCCGGCGCCGGACACCGCCGGCGGCTGGGGGCTCTGGCTGGCCCGCGAGCTCAGCGACAGCATGGAGGTCGAGACCGGTGCCGCCGGCACGACCGTCCGGATCAGCGCGGGTGTCGGCGCCCACGAGCACATCGGCCGGCACCGCCGCGACTGACCGCGACCGGCGGTCGAGCCGGCCGCGACCGGCCAGGGCGGGACGGTGGCGCGACAGTGCGGCGCAGCAGTGCTCGGCGGCGCGACAGCGTCCGGCGACGCGACAGCGCCCGGCGGCGTCACCGGGCCCGGCGGCTCCGGGACCCGCCGCGCTGGTCCCGGTCAGGCGAAGAGGGCGCTGACCGACTCACCGTTGTGGATCCGGCGCATCGCCTCGGCCAGCGCCGGCGCCACCGACAGCACCTTCAGCTTCGGCACCCGCTTGTCGACCGGGATCGGCACCGTGTTGGTGCAGACGATCTCCAACACGCCCTCCTGCTCGCTGAGCCGGTCCAGCGCGCCGCTGGAGAAGAGGCCGTGCGTGCAGGCCAGCCGGATCGAGCGGACCTTCAGCTCGCGCAGGTGCTCCATCAGCTCGATCACCGTGCTGCCCTTGGCGATCTCGTCGTCCAGCACGATCACGTCCCGGTCCGCCACGTCGCCGATCACCGCGCTGATCTTGACCCGATCGTCGCTGAACCGCTGCTTCGCCCCGGCCGCCACCGGGGTGCCGAGCCGCCGGGCGAAGGCCGCCGCCTCCTTGGCGTTTCCCAGGTCCGGCGAGACCACCACTGTGTTGCCCAGGTCGTACCGGCTGAAGTGCTCGGCCAGCTCGCGCAGCGCGTGCAGGTGGTCCACCGGCACGCTGAAGAAGCCGTGCACCTGCGGCGAGTGCAGGGTCATCGCCAGCACCCGGTCGGCGCCGGCCGAGGTGAGCAGGTCGGCCACCAGCCGACCGCCGATGGAGATCCGCGGCGCGTCCTTCTTGTCCGACCGGGCGTACGCGTAGTGCGGCAGCACCACGGTGATCCGGCCGGCCGAGGCGCCCCGGGCGGCATCGATCATGAGCAGCAGCTCCACCAGGTGCTCCTGCACCGGCGGCACCAGCGGCTGGATCAGGAAGACGTCCCGCTCCCGGCAGTTGGCCTGCAACTGCACTTCCAGGCAGTCGTTGGCGAACCGGGACACCTGCACCGGGTGCAGGGGCACCCCGAGGTGGGCGCAGATCTCGGCGGCGAGTTCGGGATGGGCGGTTCCGCTGAACACGGCGATGTCACGCACGTCTGCACATCGTACGGATCACCGACGGGACCGGGGCCGGACGGGGCCCCGGGGCCCGGCGCCGGGCGGCGCACCGCCGCCGGGCCGGGTACGGTGCTGCCGTGACCGGAGAGTACGTCGCCGCCATCGACCAGGGCACCACCTCGTCGCGGTGCATCGTCTTCGACCGGGCCGGGGAGATCGTCTCCGTGGCGCAGCGCGAGCACCGGCAGCTCTTCCCGCAACCGGGCTGGGTGGAGCACGACGCCGAGGAGATCTGGCGCAACGTCGAGCAGGTGGTCCGGGAGGCGCTGGACGCGGCCGGCACCGACCCGGCCGGGCTGGCCGCGGTCGGGATCACCAACCAGCGGGAGACCACGCTGGTCTGGGACCGGGCCACCGGCCGCCCGGTGGCCAACGCGATCGTCTGGCAGGACACCCGCACCGGCCCGCTGCTGCGCGAGCTGGCGCAGGCGTACGGCGAGGAGCTGTTCCGTACCCGCACCGGCCTGCCGCTGGCCACCTACTTCGCCGGGCCGAAGCTGCGCTGGCTGCTCGACCACGTCGAGGGCCTGCGGGCGCGCGCCGAGGCCGGCGAGGTGCTCTTCGGCACCATGGACAGTTGGCTGATCTGGAAGCTGACCGGCCGGCACGTCACCGACGTGACCAACGCCAGCCGCACCATGCTGATGGATCTGTCCACCCTCGACTGGGATCCGCAACTGCTGGACGCGATGGGCGTGCCGGCCGCCATGCTGCCGGAGATCCGCAGCTCCGCCGAGGTATACGGGGAGGCCACCGGGCTGCTCGCCGGGGTGCCGGTGGCCAGCGCGCTCGGCGACCAGCAGGCGGCGCTGTTCGGGCAGACCTGCTTCCAGCCGGGCGAGGCCAAGTGCACCTACGGCACGGGCAGCTTCCTGCTGCTCAACACCGGCGCCAGCCCGGTCTCCTCGGCGCACGGCCTGCTCACCACCGTCGCCTACCGGATCGACGGCCAACCCGCCGCGTACGCCCTGGAGGGGGCGATCGCGGTGACCGGCTCGCTGGTGCAGTGGCTGCGCGACAACCTCGGGCTGATCTCCACCGCGGCCCAGGTGGAGGAGCTGGCCGGCACCGTCGCCGACAACGGCGGCTGCTATGTGGTGCCCGCCTTCTCCGGGCTGTTCGCCCCGCACTGGCGCAGCGACGCCCGGGGCGTGATCGCCGGGCTGACCGGCTACATCACCAAGGGGCACCTGGCCCGGGCGGTGCTGGAGGCGTCGGCCTGGCAGACCCGCGAGGTGGTCGACGCGATGAACGCCGACTCCGACGTCGCGCTGCGCCGGCTGCGGGTGGACGGCGGGATGACCGCGAACGGGCTGCTCATGCAGTTCCTCGCCGACGTGCTCGACGTGCCGGTGGTGCGGTCCCGGATCACCGAGACCACCTGCCTCGGCGCCGCGTACGCGGCCGGCCTGGCGGTCGGCTTCTGGCCGGACCTGGCGACCCTGCGCGAGCAGTGGAGCTCGGACGCCCAGTGGACCCCGGCGATGACCACCGAGCACCGCGACCGGGAGCTGCGCAACTGGCGCAAGGCGGTCGAGCGCACGTTGAACTGGGTGGACTGACGGCGGCCCGGCCGACGGCGCCGAAGGGAGACCGATGCCGACCCTGCTGCTGGCGATCATGACGGTGCTGGGCCTGTCCGGGGCGAGCTACGCGGTCGTCCGGTTCCGGCGGGACCTCGACCTGCTGCGCCGGGGTGCCCGGGTGCCGGGTGAGGTGGTGGAACTGCGACCCGTCACGTTCGGCTACGGCCCCCGGACGTACCACCCGGTGGTGCGCTTCCGGACGGCCGACGGCCGGGAGGTGACCACGACGCCGGGACGCTGGCGGCAGACCCCGCTGTCGGCGGCTCCCGGGCCGGTCACCGTGGTGCACGAACCGTCCCGGCCGTCCCGGATCCTGGTCGAGGCGCCGGGGATCGGCACCTCCTCGGTGGTCGTCCCCTTCGTCACGCTGCTCGGCGTCAGCGTGATCGTGCTGGTCGTCGGCGTCGCGGTCTTCCTGCGCCTGAGCTGAGGGCCGGCGCCCGCCCGCCGACCAGCGACCAGCGACCAGCGGCCGGCGACCAGCGGCCGGCGACCGGCGACCGGCGACCCTCCATGGTGGTCGTTGGCGGGTGGGGGCTACGGTCGGCCCCGCAGCACCGACGGACGACACGGGAATGGGGGCACGATGACCGGGCCGAACGGGAACGCGCCGACGGGCGACGTGATGGCGCAACTGATGGAGCGGATGCGGGAACAGCTGAGCCGCGGCGAGGAGCTGCGCACCCGGTTGGCCGGCCTGACCGGACGGGCGGAGAGCGAGGACGGGCTGGTCCGGGTCGCCTGCACCGCCGAGGATCCCGCCCACGAGCTGCACCTCGACCCGCGTGCGCTGCGCCTGCCGGCGACGGACCTGGCGGAGCTGATCGCTGACCTGCTCCGCAAGGCCCGGGCCGACCTGCAGCGCGAGACCAGCGAGGCGCTGCGCGAGCTGACCGGCCCGGCCGGCCCGGAGGCGCTGGTGCACGACCCGGCGGCGGCGCAGGCCAAGCTGGCGCAGCTCAACGACCTGGTCAGCGGGCCGCTGCGGGAGAGCACCCAGATGTTGGAGCGGCTGCGGCGCCAGCTGGGCGTCTGACGGGACCGGCCCGGAGCGGGTCAGCGGCCGCGCCGCGCCCGCTTCGCGGCCGCCCGGAGGAACACGACGGCGAGCGCCACCAGCACCGCCAGCAGCGCGGAACCGACGAGCAGCGGGGCGACGAGCCAGCTCATCAGGTTCACCGTGGCCCGGGTGTCGTTGCCCCAGCCGGCGACCTGCTCGCCCTCGCGTACCGAGCCGCCGCCGACCGGGCCCTGGACCACCGTGCCGTCGGAGAGCTGCCAGCTGCCGCGACACCGCTCGGTCGCCTTCGGACCGTCGAGCTCGCAGGACTCGACCCGGATGGTCACCCGCTCGGCGCCGATCGCGTTGCGTCCCAGGCCGATCGGAAGTGCCAGCGCCACGGCGACCAGGACGACCGGCACCAGCAGCCGCTGCCAGCGCGGCCGGCGGGCCATCCGGGACACGTAGTCGTCGGGCGGCGTCGGGGCGGATCGTCCGGACGGCATGGCTCGGAGGCTACCAGCGCGGGGCATCCCACCCCAGCCATGATCCGGTAGGCTGTCCGCGCTCCACAACGGACGTCGATCGCGCCAACGGGGAGGGCCGATGATCGAGGTGGACCCGCCGGCGATCCGTGCGCTCGGCGAGACGATCGAGCGTGAGGTCGGCCCGGCCCTGGACGCCTGCGCCGACCTGCTGGAGTCCGCCCGCGCCATCACCCACAGCAACTTCACCTCGGTGGTGCCCCACCTGGCGGTCGCCTACGTCGGCGCCGTCGAGTTCGTCGAGGAGGAGCTGCGCAGCAAGCGCGAGCACCTCACCGAGATCCGGTCGCGGCTGTCCAGCACGGCGGACAACTGGGAGGCCACCGAGACCGCCAGCACCATCGCCACCCGCTGAGGACGCCGGAGAAACCCATGGCAGACCCGACCTACCCCGCGATCGCCGCCAAGGCCGCGCTGGTGGAGATCTCCGTGGCCGCGGCGGTCATCCCGGCCGCCTGGCCGGTCGCCCAGATCGTCTACTTCAACCAGTGCGACCCCGAGACGATCATGCGCAAGGGCGGCGACTGGCTCTCGATGTACGACCAGCTCGGCACCGCCCGCGACAACCTCGACTCGGCCGTCGGCACGCTGACCGCCGCCCAGTGGAGCGGCCGCGACCGGGACGCGTTCGGCGTGCACGTCCGCAAGTACGACGTCCAGGTCGTCGGCACCCAGGTGCTCGCCGTCACGGTGGGCGTCACCATGCTCTGCGTCGGCGCCATCCTGCTCTGCCTGGTGGTGGCGTACACGGTGGTCTCCACCATCCTGTTCGCCTTCGCCACCTTCATCGCGGCCGCCGCGGCGACCGTCGTCGGATCGCCCGCCGCGGCCTCCGCCCTGGCCACCGCGAACTCCTTCGCCGCCTCGGCGCTCGGGTTCCTGAAGGGGATCGAGGCGATGGCCGAGGCCGTCGCCACCGGCGGGGCGGCGGCGATCGCCGCGGCCGGTGCGTTCGACGTCGGCATGCAACTGGGCACCGGCCGCACCGACGTGCTGAAGGACCTGGTCCAGGCCACCGTTGACGGGCTCGACAACGTGGCCGCCGGGTTCCTCTCCAAGTGGGAGCGGGACTTCGTCGGCTACGGCATCCACAGCAGCGGCCGGCACATCGCCGGCTCCCCCAACGGACCGGGCTACCTGATCTACGGCGGGATGACGCAGGTGGCGCCGGCCGGCGCGGACGCCGACGGCGACACCGTCTGGGGCACCTCGGGTGTGGTGGACAACGTCTGGTCGCGGGTCTTCGGCGGGGACGCCTGGAACCACTGAGCCGGTCGTCGGGGTCGACGTCGCCGGGCGCGGCCGCCCAACTGCCGCCCAACTGCCGCGCAACTGCCGGCCGGCGGCGCGCCGCCACCGGGCCGCCTGCCGCGATCAGCTCCAGCGGTTGCCGGTGAGCCGCTCGTAGACGTCCACGTAGCGGGCCCGGGTCGCCTCGACCACCTCGGCCGGCACCTCGGGGGCGGGTGCCTGCTTGTCCCAGCCGCTGTCGGTGGCCCAGTCCCGGACGTACTGCTTGTCGTAGGAGAACTGGACCCGCCCCGGCTGGTACGACTCGGCCGGCCAGAACCGGGACGAGTCCGAGGTGAGCAGCTCGTCGCCGAGCATCAGCGTGCCGTCCGCCGCCCAGCCGAGCTCGATCTTGGTGTCGGCGACCAGGATGCCCCGGTCCGCGGCGAGTTCGGCGCCCCGCCGGTAGACGTCAAGGGTGATCTGCCGCAGCCGCTCGGCGGTCTCGGCGCCCACCTTGTCCACCACCTCGGCGAAGGTGATCGGCTCGTCGTGCTCCCCCACCGGCGCCTTGGTGGACGGGGTGAAGATCGGCTCGGGCAGGATCGACGCCTCCACCAGGCCGCGCGGCAGCGGGACGCCGGAGACCGCGCCGGTGCGCTGGTACTCCCGCAGGCCGCCGCCGGTCAGGTAGCCCCGGGCGACGCACTCCACCGGGACCATCTCCAGCCGCCGGCAGCGGATCGCCCGGCCGGCGAACTCGTCCGGCACGTCGGTGGCGGAGAGGACGTGGTTGGGCACCAGGTCGGAAAGCTGCTCGAACCACCACAGCGAGAGCGCGGTGAGCAGCTTGCCCTTGTCCGGGATCGGCGTGGGCAGCACCACGTCGTAGATCGAGATCCGGTCGGAGGCGACCAGGATCAGGTCGTCGCCGTCGGCGTAGACGTCCCGGACCTTGCCCGAGTGCAGAAGTTCCACGTGCCCTAGTACACCACGCGCCCGGCGTACGCCCGGTCGCCGGTGCTGCCGGCGGACCCCCACATCCGGGCGGGACCGGGTGTGGCCGGACGGCCGTTGACACCCTCCGGCGGCGCCTGCGTGAATGATCCGACCCGCCCGCCCGGTACCCAGGAGGCCCCCGTGCCCGCCGTCCGCGCCACTCCGCACCGTGCCGGCGCGGATCCGGGTCGACGCCGGGTGCTCGCCGCGCTGCTGGGCGCTCCGGTTCTCGGGCTGGCCGGGTGCACCGCGGAGGCGGCCGCCCCGACCGACGACGGGCCGGTCGAGCTGTCGGTCTTCTGGTGGGGTGGCACCGCCCGGGCCGAGCGGACCGAGAAGGCGCTGCGGCTCTACTCCGAGCGCAATCCCCGGGTCACCTTCCGGGTCACCTGGCAGGGCAGCGACGGCTACTACGACCGGCTGGCCACCCAAGCCGCCGGTGGCAACGTGCCCGACCTGTTCCAACTCGACGACGGCGTGCTCACCGAGTACGCGGAGCGCCAGATCGTCCTCGACCTCGGCCGGTACGTCGCCGACAAGCGGCTGGACCTGAGCGCCCTGCCTCCGGGCCTGGTCCGGTACGGCGAGGTGGCCGGGCAGCCGGTCGGCGTCCCCGCCGGGCAGACCGTGGCCGCGCTGGTGTTCAACCGCGACCTGCTGCGCCGGCTGCGGGTGGCGGAGCCCCGTACCGGGATGAGCTGGGACCAGTACGTCGCCTGGGCGCAGCAGGTCACCCGCGCCGGGGGCGGCCGGGTCGCCGGCACCATGGACCCGTCCGGCGACTACCGGGCGCTCTGGCTCTGGGTGCGGGCCCGGGGTGGCGAGTTCTACCGCGGCCGGCAGCTCGGCTTCGCGGCCGACGCGCTAACCGAGTGGTTCGCACTGTGGGAGCGGGCCCGGGCGGGCCGGGCCACGCCGAGCGCCACCCTGGTGGAGCAGGCCGACAGCGGCGAGCCGGCCCGGCAGCTCGTGGTCACCGGGGCCACCGCCGCCTCGTTCGCCTGGTCGCACCAGCTACCGGAACTGCAACGGCTGGCCCGGGACGAACTGGCGCTGGCGGCCCTGCCGGGCCCGCCGGCGGCCCAGTGGCCCCGCGCGTCGATGTACTGGGCGGCCTTCCGCGGCACCCGGCATCCGGCAGTGGTGGTGGACGTGCTGAACTTCCTGACCACCAACGGCGAGGCTGGCGCCGTGCTCGGGCACGACCGGGGCCTCAGCGCCAGCCTGGCCGTCCGCCGCTACACCGAGGGTGGCCTCGCCGACCCGGTGGAACAGCGCGCCGCCGCCTTCGGCGCCACGCTGGCCAACAGCCTCGGTCCGGCACCGCACCCGCCCCCGGCGGGCCACCCCCGGGTCCGCGCACTGCTACTCGACGCCGCCGAGAGCGTCCGGGCCGGCCGGGCCGACGCCCGGGCCGCCGCGACCCGGTTCCTGGCCCAGGCCAACGCCGCGTTGGCCTGACGAGTCACCGACACCCGGACGGCACCGCGGCGGACGGATCAGCGCGGGGGGCCACCCCGGCGGTTGCGGGTCATCCGGAACACCAGGTAGACGATGACCGCGACCACCACCAGGCAGCAGAGCAGCCCGAAGAACCCGAAGCCGCCGCCGCGCCGCCGCCGCGCGGCCTCCACGACCAGCTCACCCGTGCCGGTCGACGCCCAGGCCGCCACGGGCACGAAGACGGACAGCACCACCGCACCGAGGACCGCGCTCAGCCGGCCCCACCACTTGCCGAAAGCAGACATGTCCCCATCCTCGCCGAGAACCGCAACCCGGGCAGGACGGTCGACCGTGAATCGCCGTCGGGGGGAAGTGTCGGCACCCGGAAACGCCGAAGGGCCCCGGAGATCATCCGGGGCCCTTCGGGACAGTAGCGGGGACAGGATTTGAACCTGCGACCTCTGGGTTATGAGCCCAGCGAGCTACCGAGCTGCTCCACCCCGCGTCGGCCTCACCACTCTATCGCATCCGCGCCGGGATGATCAGCCGCCCCCCGGATCCCCGTCGTCGCGGGACCGCCGACCAGGCCACACCGCCGGTGGGACGGCTGTGGCGCCGGGAGGGAGCTGAGACAGCCGGTGTGCACGGAACTGTCCGAAGCCGGCCGGCCGCAGGGGCCGAGACACGGATCGGCCCCGAGAGAGAACTCTCTCGGGGCCGATCCGATGTGGTAGCGGGGACAGGATTTGAACCTGCGACCTCTGGGTTATGAGCCCAGCGAGCTACCGAGCTGCTCCACCCCGCGTCGGTCCGTCAACCGTAGCGCACCACCCCGGGGTGCCGCAAAACGACCCCTCGGCTCACCCCAGCCAGTCCTCGATGGCGGCCACCGCCCGGCGGCTGTCGGCGTCGACCTGGGACCGCTCGCTGGAGGTGTTCTCCCAGCCCTGCTCCCACAGCACGGTGACCACGTCACCGACCCGGATTGCCCGGACCAGCCGCACCTCGTCGCCGCCGGTCGGGTCGCCGTTGACGTCCTGCGCCGTCGCCCGCATCTCGAACAGCACGGACTCGTCGCCGTAGCCGCTGTCCGGCAGCAGCCGCTGCCGCGAGGTGGCCGGCGTGTTGTTGCTCTGCGCGTCCTGCTCCGGGCAGTCGCGCACCGCCTGGCGCAGTTCCCGCAGGACGTCGTCGGCCCGACCGGACCGGTAGATGGTGATGGAGTGCGCGTAGCTGCCGTCCGGGACGTACCCTTCGGGGGTGCCGGCCAGCCGGTAGGCGACGTTGCGGCTGCGGCTCTGCACGATTGCGGCGTCGCTGGGGTAGCGGGCGTCGCAGAGCTTCGGGCGAGCGGTGCCGTCCCGGATCACCGTATTCAGCCCGGTGCGGTTCGCCTTCGCCACGGTGAAGAACGCCCGGTCGGGAATCGAGGTGGGTGTGCGGGGCGCCGCACTCGTCGGCGGACTCCCCGGGCCGGCGCCCGGCGTGGTGGACGTGGCCGGCGGTGTCGACGGCGTCGCCGACGGGGTCGGGGACGGCATGGGCACCGTCGGGGTCGGCGTCGGTGTCGTCGCGGGTGGGGGCGCGGGGGCCGGGTTCGCGGTGAGGGTCAACCGGGCACCGGTCACCACTCCGCCGACCAGCACCGCCACCGCGAGCGCGCCGCCCGCGGCCCGGAGGCGGGCCCGTCGGTCGGCCCGGCGCCGGAGCGCCTCGGGAAGCGCGAGCTGCCCGCGGTCGGCGTCCTCGGCGAGCGAACGGTAGAGATCGGACACGTCACGCGACATCGTTGGCCTCCAGCTCCGGGGCGGAGTAGTCGGGCAGCAGCGCCGCCAGCCGGGCTCGGCCCCGGGAGAGCCAGGACTTGACGGTGCCGGTCGGCACCCCTGTCTCCCGGGCGATCTCCGCCACCGACATGTCGAAGAGGTAGTGCAGGGCGAGGGCCTGCCGCTGGGCGGCGGGCAGCTGGCGTAGCGCGCCCACCAGCAGCACGCTGTCCTCGGTGGGGGCGGGCACCGGCGGCGGCGGACCGTTGCGGCTGAGCACGCCGCGCAGGCCGTGCAGGCGGCGCCGCCGGTCGGTGGCCAGCCGGGCCACCACCAGCCGCAGCCAGGCCTCGGGAGCCGGATGGCCGACCAGCTTCCCCCACTGCCGCCAGGCTCGGGCGAACGCCTCCTGCACCAGGTCCTGGGCCTCGGTGTAGTCGCCCGCGACCGCGTAGCCGTACCGGAGCATCCGCCGGGAAGTGCTCCGGTAGAACTCGTCGAAACTCTGCGCGTCCCTCATGACCCAACCACGCATCCCCCCGGTCCCTCGCCCTGTCTTGCAGACAGGACGGCGCACCCGGTGAGCAGGTTGCACGCCCCGGCCGGGAATTCGGTCGGTTGGACGACACGGCCCCCGGCGCCGGGACCGGGGTCGGTCCGCGAGGCCGGGGGCCGCGTCGTGGTACGGCGGGTCAGCCGCCGCTCGGGGTGGGTGGCGCGCTGCCGCTCGGGCTCGCCGCCGGGCTGCCGCCCGGGGTCGGGGTGGCCGCCGGGGCGGCCGCCTGCTGCGCCTGCTGGAACGCGGTCAGCGCCTCGTCGAGCGCCTTCAGCGCGCGGCCGTACCGCTCGAAGTCGCCGGACGCCTGGGCGGCCCGCACCTCGGTGATCGCGGCCTGGACCCGGTTGGCGGCCTCGGCCAGCTCGCCGGTGAGCGCCGGCGGGGTGGTCGGCGTCCCGGGCGGCGGCGGGGTGCCGCCGGTGGGCGGCGGCGGGGCGCCCTGGGCGGCCCGCTTGCCCTGCTCGACGAGCTGCTTGATGCCGTCGGTGAGGTTGTCGGCCAACGCCACGTAGGAACCGCCGTCGCCGTACGACAGCAGCACCTTCTGCAGCAGCGGGTACGCGTCCTGCTGGTTGCTCTTGACGTAGACCGGCTCGACGTAGAGCATCCCGTCGCCGAACGGCAGCGACAGCAGGTTGCCGTACTGCACCTGGGCCTGGTTTGAGGAGAGCAGGTTCAGCTGCTGGCGGATGTTGGCGTTGTTGGTCATCTGCTGGTGCACCTGCACCGGGCCGGAGATCCGGGTCTGGTCCGGCAGCTCCAGCACCTCCAGCCGCGGCTGCCCGTCGACGTACGACCCGGAGATCAGCGCGGCCAGGTTCTGCCGCCCGTTCGGGGTGACCGCCGAGGTGAGCTGGAACCGGGGCGTTTCCTGCCCCGGGAACTGGGTGAACAGGTAGTACGGCGGCTGCTTCTGCCCGCTGTCCGGCGCGTCCGGCACGTTCGGCACCTGCCAGAAGTCCTGCGCGGAGTAGAAGTCGCCGGGGTTGGTCACGTGGAACTTGGTCAGCAGGTTGCGCTGCACCTTGAACAGGTCGGCCGGGTAGCGGAAGTGCTCGGCCAGCTCCGCCGGGATCTGCGCCTTGGGCAGCACCAGGTCACCGCCGAACGCCTTGTTCCAGGCCTTGAGCACCGGGTCGGTCTCGTCGAACTCGTAGAGCTTGACGGTGCCGTCGTACGCGTCGACGGTGGCCTTGACCGAGTTGCGGATGTAGTTGACGTTCTCCCGGGCGAGCTGGAACGTGCCCCGCCCGGTCAGCTCGTCGGTGGTCTCCTGCTGGAGGTTGACCCGCTCGGCGTACGGGTAGGTCGCCGAGGTGGTGTAGCCGTCCACGATCCACTGCACCCGACCGTCGATCACCGCCGGGTACGGGTCGCCGTCGAGGGTGAGGAACGGCGCGACCTTCTCCACCCGGTCCCGCGGGTTGCGCACGTAGAGCAGCTTGGAGTTGTCGTTGACCGCCTCGGAGAGCAGGAAGTTGGACTCCTGCTCCTTGATGGCGTAGAGCAGCCGGCGCATGAACGAGCCGATCTCGACGCCGCCCTCACCGGTGTAGGTGTAGTAGGCCTCGCCGGCCTCGCCGCCCTCACCGACCGGCCGGTCGAACTCGGCCGGCTCGCCGTCCGAGTCGGCCTTGCCGACGATCGCGTAGTCGCCGGCCTCCATCCGCTCGCCGTAGTAGATCCGCGGCTGGCTGGCCGGGATCTGCTCGGTCTGCGAGGAGCAGGCCTCCTGCGCCTTCTCGCCGAGGAAACCGGAGACGAAGAACGGCTGGCCGCCGCAGACCACCTGGTTGGCCGGCGCGGCCACCAGCCCGTAGCCGTGGGTGTAGACGGTGTGCCGGTTGATCCAGTTGGCCTGCTGGGCGGTCAGCTCGCCGTAGTTGATCTCCCGGACGCCGACCACGTAGTCGGAGGTCTTGCCGTTCACCCCGTACCGGTCGATGTCCAGCTTGGGGCCGAAGTCGTAGAAGCCGCGGACCTGCTGGAGCTGGGTGTAGGTCTCGCTGACCAGTTGCGGGTCGAGCAGCCGGACGTTCGGCACCACCGAGGTGTCGGTGGCCAGGCTCGGCGGCGGGGTGAGGTTCGCCGCCGCGTACGGCGTGGTCTTGGTGACGTCCAACCCGAACGCGGCCCGGGTGGCGTCGATGCTGCGCTGGATGTACGGCGCCTCCTTGTCCCGGGCGCTCGGCTTGACCTCGAAGGTCTGCACCGCCCACGGGTAGATGCCGCCGATCGCGACCGCGGAGACGCCGAGCAGGGCCAGCGAGATGCCCGGCCAGACCAGGTTCCGCATCCACGCGTTGGAGAACACGATGATCGCGATGGCCACCACGACCGAGATGTAGGCGAGGATCTCCTTGGCCGGCAGCAGCGCGTTGACGTCGGCGTAGCCGGCGCCGTAGACGTTGGCGCCGTCGTTGTACTCCAGCAGCATGGCCCGCCGGTCCAGCACGTACGCGACCGCCTTGAGCAGCACGAAGACGGCGACCAGGGTGCTCAGGTGGGCCCGGGCGGCGTTGCTCATCCGGTCGCCCACGCCCTGCAGCCGGACCCCGCCGAAGATGTAGTGCACGGCCAGCGCGCCGATCAGGGAGAGCACCACCGCGGTGAAACCGACCCCGAGCAGGTAGCGCCAGAACGGCAGCTCGAAGACGTAGAAGCCGACGTCCACCCCGAACTCCGGGTCCTTGACGCCGAAGTCACCGCCGTTGCGGAACAACAGCCACTGGTTCCACCGGCTCTGCGCGCTCAGCCCGGCGAAGAGGCCGATGACCGCCGCGACCAGCGCGATCCACAGCCCGAGCCGGGGGCTCAGCAGCATCCGGTAACGCTCCAGGGTGGCCTGCTCGGGCGAGTGCGGACGCATCCGCGGGCGCAGCCGGTGGGCGAGCCAGAGGTTGCCACCCACGATCACCGCCATGCCCAGCCCGACGGAGAGGAAGAGCAGCAGCCGGGTGGACAGCACACCGGTGAAGACCTGGGTGTAGCTGACCTCGTCGAACCACAGCCAGTCCGTCCACGCCTGTACACCCCAGCCCAGCAGGGTGAAGAGCACGAACACCCCGACCAGGACGCCGATCGTGACGCGTCCGCGTCGGCTCATCCTCGGCAGGGGGCTGCTGCTACGCATGACCACTGTTGGCTCCGCACGCTCGATGTGATCGGCTCCGACCAGGCACCCAGAGTACGGGGTCTTCCTGAACGTGTCGGGTCACGGTCGCGCGGCAGCCGCGTGCCGCCCGTCGCGGCCCGCCCGGCGCGCCGCTCGGCGACCCGTTGCACGCCGCTCTCCGGGCTGCTCAGCGGCCCGTCCCGCGCCGTTGTACGGGCTGCTCGGCGAGCCTGCCCGGGCCGCCCACGCCGGGCGGGGCGACCGGATCGGAACGGCCGGTGCCGGCCCGGCCGGCCGGCGGTCAGCAGTGGGTGGGCTGACCGCCCGCGCGCAGCGTCTCCAGGGCGGCGAGCGCCTCGTCCAGCGAACCCACCCTGACCAACGGCAGACCGGGCTGCGGGTTGCGGACGGCCTCCGCGCAGTTGTCCGCCGGCACCAGGAACGCCGTCGCGCCGGCCTCCTTGGCCCCGACCAGCTTCTGGGCGATGCCGCCGATCGGACCGACCCGGCCCTCGTCGTCGATCGTCCCGGTGCCGGCGATGACCCGGCCGCCGGTCAGGTCCTCCGGGGTCAGCTTGTCCACGATGCCGAGGGCGAACATCAGGCCGGCGCTCGGGCCGCCGATGTCCTCCAGGTCGATCTTGATGGTGAACGGGTGCGGCTGCTGCTGCTCGATCTCGATCCCGATCCGGGGCCGGCCGTCCTGCTCGCGGCTGGTCACCGACGCGGTGGTCGCCGCGCCGTCCCGGGTGTAGCCGATCGCAAGCCGGCTCCCGGCCGGCTTCGCCCGGATCAGTTCGGTGAGCTTCGCCGCCACCGGCACCGGCTGCCCGTCCACCGAGGTCACCACGTCGCCGGGCTTGAGCACCCCGGCCGACGGCCCGTCGGCGGCGACCGTCTTGACCACCACCCGCACCGGGAAGCCCAGTTCGCGCAGCGCCGCTGTCTCCGCGCTGGTCTGCGAGACCTTGAAGTCCTCGGCGTTGCGCTCCTCGACCTCCTGCTGGGTCTCCCCCGGCGGGTAGACCAGCTCGCGCGGCACCACCGCCTCGTCGTCGGAGAACCAGCCGGCCAGCGCCGACCGCAGCTTGACCGAGGGCTGGACGCCGACCGTGGTCAGCCGCAGCTGCCCGGCGGAGGTCGAGGTCTCCCGGCCGGTCACCTCGATGACGTCCTTGCCGTCCTCCTTGCCCAGCGTGTTCACGGTCGGGCCGGGACCGAGCACCACGTACGGGATGGGTGCGCCGAGCACGCCGATGCTGAGCAGGGTGGTGAGCAGAGCACCGAGCAGGACGGTCACGCCGCGACGTCTCATGCGGCAGAGCGTACCGACCGGGGTGGGGCGTCCCGGCGGGCGAACCGCGACTTCGCCCTCAGCGCAACGCCAGCGGGGGTGACCCGGGGCGTGGCACGCGTACCGTAGACGTCGTGCCTGATATTCCGTTCGGTTTCGCGCTCCCGGGTGGGCAACCACCAGACCCCAACGACCCCGCGCAGATGCAGCAGTTCATGTCGCAGTTGCAGCACCTGCTCTCCGCGTCGGGCAGCGGGCCGGTCAACTGGGACCTGGCCCGGCAGGTGGCCGCCAGCCAGCTCGCCGCCGCGGGCGACCCGGCGGTCTCGCCCTTCGAGCGCAACGCGGTGGAGGAGGCGCTGCGGCTCGCCGACCTCTGGCTGGAGCCCGCCTCCGCGCTGCCCTCGGGCATCCAGACCTCGCTGGCCTGGAACCGCAACGAGTGGATCTACAAGACCCTGGACGTCTGGCGCAAGCTCTGCGACCCGGTGGCCAGCCGGATGGTCGGCGCGATGGGCGACCTGGTGCCGCCGGAGGCGCGCGCCCAGCTCGGCCCGATGCAGTCGATGGTGGCCACCCTCGGTGGCGCGCTCTTCGGCGGCCAGCTCGGCCAGGCGCTCGGCTCGCTCGCCGCGGAGGTGCTCTCCGCCGGCGACATCGGGCTGCCGCTCGGCCCGGCCGGCACGGCCGCGCTGATCCCGGCCAACATCCGGGCGTACGGCGAGGGCCTGGAACTGCCCGAGGACGAGGTCCGCCTCTACGTGGCCCTGCGCGAGGCCGCCCACCAGCGGCTCTTCCAGCACGTGCCGTGGTTGCGCGGGCACGTGCTGAGCGCGGTGGAGACGTACGCCGCCGGCATCCGGGTCAACCGGGAGGCGATCGAGGAGGCGATGGGCCGGGTCGACCCGACCGACCCGGAGTCGATGCAGGCGATCGCGCTGGAGGGCATCTTCACCCCGGAGGACAGCCCGGCGCAGAAGGCGTCCCTGGCCCGGCTGGAGACCGCGTTGGCCCTGGTCGAGGGCTGGGTCTGCCACGTGGTGGACAGCGCCGCGGGCGGCCGGCTGCCGAACGTGGTCCGGCTCGGCGAGGCGTTCCGCCGGCGCCGCGCCGCGGGCGGCCCGGCCGAGCAGACGTTCGCCGCACTGGTCGGGCTGGAGCTGCGGCCGCGCCGGCTGCGCGAGGCGGCGGCGCTCTGGGCGGCGCTCACCGAGCACCGCGGGATCGCCGGCCGGGACGCCCTCTGGGGTCACCCCGACCTGCTCCCGTCGGACGACGACTTCGCCGATCCGGTGGCCTTCGCGATGGCCGAGTTCGACCTCAGCGAGCTGGAGAACTTCGACTTCTCCGCCCCCGGCGGGCCGGAGGAGCAGCCGCCGGGCGGCCCGGAGCGGCGCACCGACGACTCCGACGGCGACGACGACCGGCGCTGACCACCGCCACCGGGCCGGCCGGCGGCCCACCACCCCGCCGGCCCGGGCCACGTCGCGGCCCTGACGCCGGCCACGCCTCACCTTGACCTGGACCACGCCTCGACACCGCCTGGGTCACGCCCCGTCGCGCCCGGGCCAGCTCAGCCATCGCACGGCCCGGAGTCCGGTCCGACGCCCGGATCGATCGGTCGGGCGCACGTCCGGTCGGGTCGGTGGGGAACGCGCGGGTCTGCTCAGCCGGGGTGGCCGGCACCGGAGAGCAGCGCGCGGGTGGCCTCCCAGCCCTCCACCGCCGGGTCGAGCCGGCTCAGGTCGCCGGGGCCGCGGAGCCGGTGCCAGCCGGGGGTCACGGCCAGGTCGCCGGGGCTCGGCGCCGCCGTGCGTACGGCCGCCGGCTGCCCGCGTTCCAGGTCCACCGCCGGCAGCCACGCCGGTACGGGCAGCCGGGCCGCCACCCCGAGCAGCCCGGGACCGCCCTCGACCGGCGCGACCGCCAGCGGCCGGCTGGTCAGCGGCCGGAGCAGCTTGCCGATGATCAGTCCGGGCAGGTCCGGGGCGTCGCCGGCGATGACGGCCGCCTGGTCGTAGCCGTCGAGGGCGGCGAACACCGCGTTCGGGGTGGGCTCGGGCACCTCGTGCACCTCGGTGCCGGGCCAGACCACCGCGTCGGCGAGCCACCGGTCGGCCGGGGTCACCGCCACCGCGGTGTGCACCTCGTTGAGCGTGGCGAGCAGGTCGACCACGTCCTCGGCGAGCGCGGTCCGCCAGGCCGTCCGGTCGATGCCCGGCGGCGCCCAGCTCACCGGGCCGAGCAGCGCCACCACCACACGTCGTGCCACGCACCGACCCTACGCGGACCCGGGGCACCCCACCGACCCCACCGCCCCGCCCTGGTCGACACCAAGCCGGCCGCGTCGCCGCGTCGCGGTGTTTCCCGCGGTTGATCCACTCCGCTTCCGGGAGGTCGCGGTATCGACGACGCTCCGATGCCCCCATGCACGGGAACCGGTGGATCACGAGGCACATCCGGACGTCGCGGTGGCGGCGTCGGAGCGCAGGGTCCACGGGAGCGGCGTGGCGGCGCAGCGCGGCGTCGGGGTGCGGTGGTGGGGTCGGTACGGCGGAACCGCGACCGTGCCGAGCGGGCGGTGGCACCGGGGCGGGACACCCGACCAGCCGGCCGGGCCGCGTCCGCTCCAGCGCGGGCGGCGTGGCGTCCGGCCGGGGGGTCAGTCGGCCAGCGGTGTGCCGGCGGCGGCCGCGACGCCCTCCAGGTAGCCCCGGGCCCGCTCGGTCTTCGGGTACCGGCCGACCAGCGCCCAGAACCGGGCGTTGTGGCTGGGCACGATGAGGTGGGCCAACTCGTGCAGCAGCACGTAGTCGATGACCCAGTCGGGCATGTCCTGGACCCGGTGGGAGAGCCGGATGGTGCCGTCGGCGGGGGTGCAGGAACCCCACCGACCGTTCTGGTTGGTGACCCAGCGGACGCTCGCCGGTATGGCCTGCGCGCCGTGCTCGGACAGATAGAGCTTGATCAACCGGGTGGCCCGGACCAGCAGCTCGTCGTCGGAACGGGCCAGCCGCCCCTCCCGGGCGGCCAGCCGGGCGAGCATCCGGTCGACCCACTCGCTCTCCTCGGCCCGGGAGAACTGGTCGGGAATGAGGACGACCACCCGCTCACCGTCGCGGTAGGCGGACACCGTGCGTCGCCGGCGCTGGCTGCGCCGTACCTCGACGACCGGCTTCCGCACCCCTGCCATCAGCGGGCCGCGCAGCCTCGGATTCCTGCCACGAAGGAAAGCTACTGCGTAGTGACCAGGGGTCCGCAAGAGTCAACCCCTCGACACGCGCCCGGAAAATGGGGATTGGTCGCCAGGAGTCCCGAAAAATTCTTAGCCGGACTCTCGCGGCGCACCACCGTCACCCTTCGTGGCGGACGGCGGGCCGCGTACACCGGCTCCCCTCCACCGTAGGTGATCACCGGTCCGGGCGCCGCTCGGGGGGCCGACAACGGCTTTCGGGGCGGTTCGGTCGGCGTGTCCTCGCCAAACTGACTTATCCGACGTAATTCGCCATGCACACTCTCGACGTCGACTTCCTCACAGTGTCGATGCACAGCTGACATGGAACCGCCCACACCTGGGTAGGGTCCGCGGACCAGCGGTCACGTGGGTGGCCGCGGAGAACGACCCAGCGCCGGTGCCCCGCGTGGCCCGCCGCCGGGACAACCGCCGGTAGGCAGTGACCGGCGGACGAGACGAGGAGGGCACCGTGGCCGACCAGGCCCAGACCTACAACGGTTACTGCGTCAAGTGCAAGGAGAAGCGGGACTTCGAGGGACGCATCGAGGTCAGCAAGACCGGGATGAACATGGCCAAGGGCAAGTGTCCGGTGTGCGGCACAACAGTGAACCGCATTCTGGGCAAGGCGAAGGTCTGACCCGGATCGGGTGTGCGGGAGGGGTGGCCGAGGGCCGCCCCTTCCGCTTTTCGCGCCTGCTGTCGGGTGCCTGACACCGGTTACCGGCCGGTTGTGGATATCTCGCCAATTCCTGTGGACAGCCCTGGACAAGGTGCCGCGCACCTGTGGACAACGATCGACGGACAGCAGGGGAACGGTCACGATCCGTCGCATGACCCGCCCTCCGCAGCCCCGGAACGCCCCGCTGCCCCGGCCCACCCTGCTACCCGGGATCACCCGGCTCTGGCGTGACCGGCACACCCTCCAGCTCGGGGTCGAACCGGGCCGGGCCGTCCTGCTCGAGGTCGCCGACCCGCGCGCGGCCCGGCTGCTCGACCTGCTCGACGGCAGTCGCAGCGAACGCCGCGTGCTGGCGTACGCGGCCGACGCCGACGTCCGGCCCGACCACGCCCGTACGCTGCTCGACGCGCTGCGGGCGGCGGGCCTGGTGGTGCCCGCGCACACCCTGCTGCCCCGGGAACTGGCCGGACCGGCCCGGGCCCGGCTCGGGGCGGAGGCCGGCGCGCTGGCCCTGGCCGCCGCCCGACTGCCCGGCACCCCCGCCCAGGTGCTGCGCCGCCGGCTGGCCGCCCGGGTGGTGGTCAGCGGGGCCGGGCCGCTCGGTGCCGCGGTCGCCGTCGCGCTCGCCCAGGCCGGCGTCGGGCACGTGCACCCGGACCTGGCCGGCCCGGTCCGACCGGCGGACCTGGTCGGTGCCGGCATCCCGGCCGCCGAGGTCGGCCGCCCGCTCGCCACGGCGGTACGCGACGCCGTCGACCGGGCCGCCCCCGGCACCCGCACCGGACCGCTCCGACGGGGCCGGGTCGACCTGGTGATCCGGCTCGGCGCCGACCGGCCGGCCGCGCTGCTCGCCGCCGGGTACGCCCAGCGGCGCCAGCCGCACCTGCTGGTCGCCCTGCGCGAGGGCGTACCGGTGATCGGGCCACTGGTCCGACCCCCGGTCGGGCCCTGCCTCAACTGCCTCGACCTGCACCGGACCGACCGTGACCCGGACTGGCCGGCGCTCGCCGCGCAACTCGCCGCCGAGCGGCCGGAGCCGGCGTGCGCCGCCGCGACGCTGCTGGCAGCCGGCGGGTACGCGGCCGGCGAGGCGCTGGCCCAGCTCGACGGCGGCACCCCGGAGACGCTCGGTTGTGCGGTGGAGGTGGCCGGACCGGGCCGGTTCCGGCGCCGGGTCTGGCCGCCGCACGCCTCCTGTGGGTGTTCCGGAGGGCGGCGGTGAGCACCGAGGGCGGCGCAGAGCAGCAGCGGGACCCTCGCGTCGGTAACAATGACCGGGTGACCGACATCCCGCGCCGGGCCGTGTCCCGGACCGCAAAGCTCGCCGCTCTGCCGCTCGGCTTCGCCGGTCGGACCGTCCTCGGCATGGGTAAGCGCGTCACCGGGCTCGCCTCCGACGTGATCTCCGCAGAGATCCAGCAGCGCACCGCCGAGCAGCTGTTCAGCGTGTTGGGGCAGCTCAAGGGCGGGGCGATGAAGTTCGGCCAGGCGCTGTCGGTCTTCGAGGCGGCGCTGCCCGAGGAGATCGCCGCGCCCTACCGGCAGGCGCTGACCAAGCTTCAAGAGGCCGCGCCGCCGCTGCCGGCGGCCAGCGTGCACAAGGTGCTCACCGAACAGCTCGGGCCGGACTGGCGCGACCGGTTCGTGGAGTTCGACGACACCCCCGCCGCCGCGGCCAGCATCGGCCAGGTGCACCGGGCGATCTGGCGGGAGCCGGGGTACGGCCCCTCCGGCGCCCCGAACACCCGGGACGTCGCCGTCAAGATCCAGTACCCGGGCGCTGGCGACGCCCTGCTCGCCGACCTCAAGCAGCTGTCCCGACTCGGTGGGATGTTCCGGGCGATCCAGCCCGGACTGGACGTCAAGCCGCTCCTGGTGGAACTGCGGGAACGGATCACCGAGGAACTGGACTACGAACTGGAGGCGGAGTCGCAGCGCGCCTTCGCGTCCGCGTACTCCGACGACCCGGAGATCTACGTCCCGTCGGTGGTCTCCGCCTCGCCGCGGGTCCTGGTCACCGAGTGGGTCGAGGGCACCCCGCTGGCCGACATCATCCGGTCCGGCAGCGAGGAGCAGCGTGACGAGGCGGGCCGGCTGATGGCCATCCTGCACCTGTCCGCGCCGCAGCGGGCCGGCCTGTTGCACGCCGACCCGCACCCGGGGAACTTCCGGCTGCTGCCGGACGGCCGGCTCGGCGTGATCGACTTCGGCGCGGTGGCCCGGATGCCGGAGGGCACGCCCGAGCCGATCGGCCGGATCGCCGCGCTGGCCCTGCGCGGCAACGCCGACGAGGTGGTGTCGGGCCTGCGGGCGGAGGGCTTCATCGGCTCCACCGAGGAGATCGACGCCCAGGCGGTGCTCGACTTCCTCCGGCCGATGCTGGCGCCCATCGCCGCCGAGGAGTTCCGGTTCACCCGGGCCTGGCTGCGCGCCGAGGCGGCCCGGCTGGCCAGCCCCCGCTCCCCCGCCTACCAGCTCAGCCGGCAGCTCAACCTGCCGCCGTCGTACCTGCTGATCCACCGGGTGACGCTGGGCTCGATCGGCGTGCTCTGCCAACTGGAGGCGAAGGCGCCCTACCGGGGCATTCTGGAGCGCTGGCTGCCCGGTTTCGCCCCGGTCGCCTGAACCGGAGCAGACGCCGAGGGGCGGGCGGCCGGGAAACCGGCCACCCGCCCCTCGTCATCGGTGGATCAGAGAGCGCCCAGGTCGCGCGCCGACTGCTTGCGGCTGTTCATGGCGACGCTACGGGCGGATCGGGTTGCCTCAGTGCTCGTGGTGGTACGACCGGCCTGAGGCCGGCGCATTCGAGCCCGGGACAACGCTTCATGGAGTAGTTGCATCTCGAAGGCTCCGTTCGGAACGTGCAGCATGGTGGTCAGCTCTCTCGTCGCCGGCATGGCACCGGCGGGGTGGATACGGATCGGGTTCATGTCAGGCCGCCAGCCGGACCGCGTTCTGCGCCCCGGACAGCCCACTGGCCGCCAGGCGCGCCTCGGCCTCGACCCGGAGCGCGGCGTCCCGGGCGACGTCCTCCTTGCGCGGACGGCCACGGGGCCGCTTGCGCGGAACGACCGCGCCACGCTCGAAGATCTCGCCACCCCAGACGCCCCAGGGCTCGGACCGCTCGACCGCACCCGCGAGGCACTCGACGCGCAGCGGGCAGTCCCCGCAGAGCGACTTGGCCAGCTCGAGCTCGGCGGGCGAGTCGGAGAACCACAGGTCGGGGTCGAACTTCCGGCAGGGCAGGTTCGCCTCCAGCTCAACGCTCACGTCGAGCGGGGCCAACGCCAGACTCATCGCCCGGTCACCTCTCTCTCACTTCGATCTCGTGGATCGCATTTCCGACGTACTTCGGCGGGACAAAAAACTGAGGCCGCGGATCCCGGTATGCGGGTTCCGCGGCCTCGAGGTGAGCCGGTGGTCTGGTGGTCAGACCGGTCTACCTCGAGGTGGAACGCCGCGGACATCCGTGCGCTTCTTGGCGCCATCGATGCCCATGCCGGTGAAGCCACTGGTCCCCTGGACTCCGTTCGGCACGGTGGCGAGGATCAGCTCGGCCTGAGCCTCGACCTGGTGCACCTGCGGAGCCGACGGTCGCGTGGCCGCGACGGCAACCCGGACAGCCGACAGCGGTGCGACGGCAGCGGGCAGCGCCGCCGGACGCTCGTTGGTGTAGAAGATCTCCATTGGTGCCACCTCCCTGACGTTCACTCGTGATCGGCTCGGTCTCAGCCTCTTGAGCAGCCCGAATGGCGCCGCTCGCGAGGTGTGCCATGAGGCTATTCCTCGGCCCCCGGCGAGGGCAAACGATTTACGGCCAGATTTCAAAAGTTTTCTTCGGGCAGAACGTCGTCGACCGTCGCCCCGCCCACCAGCGCCAGCACCGACTCCCCGTAGAGGCCCAGTTTGCGCGGCCCGATCCCGGCGATCGCGATGAGTTCCTCGGGGCGGCCCGGCCGGCGTTCGGCGAGCGCGGTCAGGGTGGCGTCGGTGAAGACCACGTACGCCGGGACCTTCTGCGCGCCGGCCACCCGTGACCGCCACTCGTGCAGCCGAGCGTGCAGCTCCTCGTCGATGTCGGACGGACAGGTGGCGCAGCGGCCGAGCTTGCGATCCGGGCCGGCGAGCAGGGTGGCGCCGCAGATCCGGCAGGAGACGATCTGGGTCCGGCGTCGCTCCGTACGCCGGGCCGGGCGGGCACCGGCCCGCTCGGCGCCGCCGCCGGAGCGGTCCAGCTGGGGCAGGAACCGGGACGGCCGCCGGGCCCGTCCGCCCGGCGAGCGGGCCGCGGCGTACGACAGCCAGAGCCACTCCCGGGCCCGGGTGATGCCGACGTAGAGCAGCCGGCGCTCCTCCTCGACCTGCTCGACCGTCTTGGCGTACGTGGTGGGCAGGGTGCCCTCGGCGAGCCCGACCAGGAAGACCGCGTCCCACTCCAGGCCCTTGGCCGAGTGCAGGGAGGCCAGGGTCACCCCGTCCACGGTCGGCACGTGCTGGGCAGCGGCCCGCCGGGCCAGCTCGTCGTTGAAGTCCGCCAGGGTGACCGGGCGCTCCACCGCGGCGGCCGGGCCGATCGGCAGCACCTCGGGGGTGGCCGCGTACTCCTCGGCGAGCTGGACCAGCGCGGCGAGCGCCTCCCACCGCTCCCGGGCCGCGCCGCCGGCCGGGGCGGCGTCGGGCGCCCAGCCGACCGCGCCGAGCGCCTCGACCACGGCCGCCGGCAGCGGCGTCTCCCCCGGGATCGCACGGGTGGCGGCGCGCAGCGCCACCATCGCCTGCCGCACCTCGGCCCGCTCGAAGAACCGCTCCGCCCCCTGCACCTGGTACGGCACGCCCGCCTCGGTCAGCGCCTTCTCGTACGCCTCGGACTGCGCGTTGGTGCGGAACAGCACGGCGATCTCGCGGGCCGGGGTGCCCGTGTCGACCAGCGCCCGGCAGCGGGCCGCCACCGCGGCGGCCTCGGCCGGCTCGTCGGTGAAGATCCGCAGCTCCGGTTCCGGGCCGGGCGGGCGCTGGCCGACCAGCTCCAGGCGCAGCCGCGCCTCGGCGCCGCGCGCCTGGGAGATCACCGCGTTGGCCAGCCCGACCACCTGCGGGGTGGACCGGTAGTCGCGGACCAGCCGGACCACCGTCGCCCCCCGGTAGCGGCGGGGGAAGTCGACCAGGTAGCCGGAGGTGGCCCCGGTGAAGGAGTAGATGGTCTGGCTGGCGTCGCCGACCACTGTCAGGTCGTCGCGGCCACCCAGCCAGGCCTCCAGCAGCCGCTGCTGGAGCGGGTTGACGTCCTGGTACTCGTCGACCACGAAGTGCCGGTACTGGCCGCGGACCTGCTCGGCGACGTCGGCGTGCTCCTCGATTCCCCAGACCGCGGCGCGCAGCATGTCCTCGAAGTCGATCACCCCGTTGCCCCGCTTGAGCCGTTCGTACGCGGCGAAGACGTCGGCCACCTTCGCCGGCTCGTGCGGGGTGTCGCGCAGCGCCTTGGCCGCCGCCACCACGTACTCGGCGGGCTCGACCAGCGACGACTTGGCCCACTCGATCTCACCGGCGAGGTCCCGCGCGGCGGCCCGGTCGGTGCGCAGACCCACCTTGGCGGCGGCGAGGGTGACCAGTCGGACCTTGCTGTCCAGCAGCTCGGGCATGGCCCGGCCCTCCAGCAGCCGGGGCGCGAAGTAGCGCACCTGGCGCAGCGCCGCCGCGTGGAAGGTCCTCGCCTGGACTCCGCTCACTCCGAGCGCGGTGAGCCGGGCGCGCATCTCGGCGGCGGCCCGGGCGGTGAAGGTGACCGCCAGCACGTGTCGGGCCGGGATCTCGCCGGCGAGGGCCCGGTAGGCGATCCGGGAGGTGACGGCCCTCGTCTTGCCGGTGCCGGCGCCGGCCAGGATGCAGACCGGGCCGGCCGGCGCGGTCACCGCGGACCGCTGTTCCGGATCCAGGCCGGCGAGCACCCGTTCGGTCGCTGAGTGAACCCCCACAGCCCGGAATTCTCGCAGCCGCGCCGGACGTTACAGCGGATAGCCCGGGCTTGATCGGCAAGCCGTGGCCGACTGTTGGAGGATCTGACCATGTTGACGATGTATTCCACCCCCTGGTGCGGCTACTGCCACCGGCTGAAGTCGCAGCTCGACCGGGAGGGCATCGGATACGAGGTGGTCGACATCGAGCAGGACCCGAAGGCCGCGGAGTTCGTGATGAGCGTCAACGGCGGCAACCAGACCGTGCCGACGCTCCGCTTCGCCGATGGCAGCGCCCTGACCAACCCCTCGATCAACCAGGTCAAGCAGCACCTGGCCAACCTCGCCAGCTGACCCACCCACCCCCCCTCCCCGGAGCGGCCGCCCAACAGGCGGCCGCTCCGCGCGTTTCCCCCTCGCCCCCGGTGATCATGAAGTTAGTGGCCGCGCCGCCGGCGTGTCGTGGCGACAACTTCATGATCGACCGGGCGGCGCGGGGTGGGG
>NZ_QGSW01000190.1:0-7580 GCF_003176715.1 Micromonospora sp. S4605 | reverse complement strand
CCCCCGTGCACGGCCCCCGGCTGATCGCGCTGCGGGACCGGCCGTTCCTGGCGTTCACCGTGCTCAACGGGCTCATGTCGATGCACATCGGGCTGCTCAACATCGCCCTGCCGCTCTGGATCGTCGGGCACCTCCGGGCGCCGGCCTGGGTGTTCCCCGGGCTGATGCTGGTCAACACGCTGATGGTGGTCCTCTTCCAGGTCCGCGCCGCGCGCGGCACCGAGAGCCTCGCCGGCGCGGCCCGGGCGGCCCGCCGCGCCGGGCTCGCCATCGCCGCGGCCTGTGCCCTCTTCGCCGCCAGCGGCGGGCGTTCCGCGGGCGTCGCCGTCGCGCTGCTGGTTGGCGGCGCGCTCGCGCACGTGGTCGGGGAACTGTGGCACTCCGCCGCCGGCTGGGGGATCTCCTTCGGCCTGGCCCCGGAAAACGCCCACGGGCAGTACCAGGGCGCGTACGCCATGGGCTACGAGCTGGGCAGGATGGTGGCACCGGTGGTGGTCACCACGCTGGCCGTCGGCTGGGGCGTGCCGGGCTGGCTGCTGCTCGGCGCCCTGTTCCTGTCGCTCGGTGCCCTGGTGCCCGCAGTCGTCCGCTGGGCCGCCCGCAACCGGTCCGCCGTGCCCGATCCCGCGCCGGTCGCGGTGGCGTAGTCCCCCTCGTCAGGGCGGGGGTCGCTCGGGGTGCGCGAGCGGGCCTGGAGATCGTCTCCTGCCCGTCCTGCGGCCGGGCCCAGGTGGACGTCTACAAGCTCGCCGAGCCCTCGCCGCCCGGCCGCACCCCACCCGGCCGGCGCACGCACGAACAGCGAAAAAGTGGCCATCCCCCGTGGAATGGCCACTTTTTCGCTTGTCGGAGCGGGCGGTTCCGGGTGGCCCGGGGCGACCCCGGGTCACTCGGATTCGGCGAGGATCGCGTAGAGCTTGCGGCGGGTCTCGTCGAGCACCTGGGCGGCCCGCTCCCGCTGGTCGTCGGTGCCGGTCATCATCACCTGGCGCAGCGCGTGCATCGCCTGCGCGCCGGCGTCCCGGATGTCGTGCCAGCTGTTGACCGTGTCCTGGGCGAACTCCGCCCAGGGCGGGGTCTGCGCCGCCTCGGTGGCCTCCGCCCGGCCGGCCTCGGTCAGCGCGAACCGCTTGCGCCCGCCGCCGGCCTCGTCGGTGCTCGCCGCGATCAGCCCCTCGTCCTCCAGCAGTTGCAGGGTGGGGTAGACCGAACCCGGGCTCGGCCGCCAGGCGCCGCCGGTGCGGGAGTCGATCTCCTGGATCATCTCGTAGCCGTGCATCGGCCGCTCGACGAGCAGGGCCAGCACGGCGTGCCGGACATTGGGCCGGCGTCCCCGGCCCCGGCCGCGACCGCCCCAGCCGCCGCCCCAACCGCCGTGACCGCCCCGGCCGCCGTGGCCGTGTGGGCCGGGCGGGAAGCCGAAGCCGCGCATCCGCGCCTCATGCAGTTCGTGCAGTTTGCGATGGAATCCCATAGCTCCTCACCCTCTCTCGTGCTGTCGCTGATGCATCGACGATATATCGGCAACGTGTCGTCGACAAGGCTGTGGCGGAGGCCACCAACCAAACCGTACGTACGTCTTGCTAGGCTCCCGGGGTGCGACTGCTTCCAGAACCGGGCCCGGCCCGGACCCTCACCCTCGGCACCCTGGTCCGGACCGTCGGCCGTGGCCTCTGGTTGGCGGCCAGCGCGCTCTTCCTCACCCGCTCGGTGGGGCTCACCGCCACCGAGGTCGGACTCGGCCTGACCGTCTCGGCGTTGGTCGGCCTGTTGGCCAGCGCCCCGACCGGCTACCTCGCCGACCGGCTCGGCCCGCGCGGCACCCAGATCGGCGCTCTGGTGGCCGGCGGGGTGCTGACCGCCGCCCTGGTGACGGTCGGGTCGTTCCCGGCGTTCCTGGTCGTCGGCGCCGCGACAGCGCTGGCCGACGCGGTCGACCGGGGCGCCCGGGGCGCGCTGATCGCCGGCTCCGTCCCCGCCGACCAGCGGGTACGCACCCGCGCCTACCTGCGCGCCACCACCAACGTCGGGATCTCGGTCGGCGCGGTGCTCGCCGGGTTCGCCATCGCCCTGGACACCCGCGCCGGTTACGTGGCGCTGATCCTCACCGCCGCGGCGACCTACCTGGCCGCCGCCGCGGTCTTCACCCGGCTGCCGGCGATCGCCCCGGCCCCTGTCCCGGCGCACGGCCCGCGGCTGATCGCGCTGCGGGACCGCCCCTTTCTCGCGTTCACCGTCCTCGACGGGCTGATGTCGATGCACTTCAGCCTGCTCAACATCGCCCTCCCGCTCTGGATCGCCGGGCACACCCGGGCGCCGGCCTGGGTAATCTCCGCGTTGCTGCTGGTCAACACCGGCATGGTGGTGCTGTTCCAGGTGCGGGCCGCGCGGGGCACCGAGAGCCTGTCCGGGGCCGGCCGGGCGGCCCGGCGCGCGGGGGTGGCCATCGCCGCCGCCTGCGTGCTCTTCGCCGCCGCGGGTGACCTGCCGACCGGCGCCGCGATCGCGCTGCTGGTCTGCGGGGCACTGGCGCACGTGGTCGGCGAGCTGTGGCAGTCCGCCGCCGGCTGGGGCATCTCGTTCGGGCTGGCGCCCGAGCACGCCCACGGGCAGTACCAGGGCGCCTACAGCATGGGCTTCGAGTTGGGCCGGATGCTGGCGCCGGCCGTGGTGACCACGTTGGCGATCGGTTGGGGCGTACCGGGGTGGTTGCTGCTCGGTGGGCTGTTCCTGCTGCTCGGGGCGCTGGTGCCGGTGGTGGTCCGATGGGCCGCCCGGACCCGGGTGGCCGGGCCGGCGGCCGACCCGGTCACCGTGGCCTAGCCGGGCTCGTCACTCGACCCGCGAACCGGGGGTCGGTCATGGCAGGCTGGTAGGCGTGCTGACGGTGCCGGTACGGCAACTCGGGGAATCGGAGCGCCGCGCGGTGGAGCGGCTGCTCGACCTGGACCCGTTCGCGGGCGCGCAGGTCGCCGAGCGGGTCGCCGCGCGCGGCCTGGCCTGGTGGCGGGCCGAGGGCCGGGTGCTGGGCTACGGCACCCGCCGCCACCTGGAGTCGGTCTGCTGGCTGGGCGGCAACCTCACCCCGGTGCTGGCCAGCGAGCCGGCGGTGGCCGCCTACGCCGATCTGCTCGCCAGCGAGGAGCGGCTCTGCTCGTCGATCGTCGGCCGGGCCGACGCCGTGCTCGGGCTCTGGGACCGCCTCGCCGAGGCCTGGGGGCCCGCCCGGGACGTACGCCCCAACCAGCCGTTGCTGGCCACCGACGCGCTGCCGGTGGTGCCCGCCGACCCCGAGGTGCGCCGGGTGCGCAGCGGGGAGATCGACCGCCTCTTCCCGGCGGCGGTGGCGATGTACACCGAGGAGGTCGGCGTCTCGCCGCTCGCCGACGACGGCGGGCGCAGCTACCGGCGGCGGGTCGCCGACCTGGTCCGGGCCGGCCGGGCCTACGCCCGCTTCGTCGACGGCCAGGTGGTCTTCAAGGCGGAACTGGCGGTGGTCACCCGGCGGACCGCCCAGGTGCAGGGGGTCTGGGTGGCCCCGGAGTGGCGGGGCCGGGGGATCGCCACCGCGGCGATGGCGGCGGTGGTACGCGACGCGCTGCTGCGCGCGGCTCCCACGGTGAGCCTCTACGTCAACGACTTCAACCTGCCCGCCCGCCGGGTCTACGACCGGTGCGGCTTCCGGCCGGTCGGCACCCTCGCCACCGTGCTCTTCTGACCGGCGTGCGGCACGCTCGCCGCCCTGGTCCGCGCCGAGTGGTGCGGCCCGGCATCGTCCGCCGGGTCGGCGCGGACCTGATCGCGAGCGGCTGCCGGTCACCCACAGTGGTGACGCCGATTCTCCCCGCCGCGTAAATCCGTTGATCCGCATCCGGTGAACCCGCAGGCTGGAGCTTCCCCCCACCGTCACCCGGAGGACCTGCCATGCGCCTGCTCCGAGATCTGTGGGCCACCTCGCCGCGCCGGATGGCGATCGTGACCTGCCTGATCGTGCTCGGCGCGGGCGGCCAGGCGGCCGCGTCCGCGCTGGCCGGGCCGGTGCTGGTGCACCGGTCGGGCGGGTTCTTCGCCGCGCTGGCGGTGGGCCTGGTCGCCGCCGTGCTGAGCGACCTCGCGGTGAGCCTGCTGACGGCCGGACTGACCGCCGACTGGTCCGCGCACGTGCGGCGCCGGCTGTGCCGGGTGGCACTCGGCCAGGACCTGCCGACCCTGGAGACCACCCCGGTCGGCGAGCTGCTCGACCGGATCGACGGCGACGTCTACCAGGTGGCCGCGTCGGTGCGCAACCACGGCGTACGGATCGCCCAGGGGCTGGCCGTGGGGGTGCTCTCGGCGGCCGTCGCGCTCACCGTCTGGTGGCCGGTCGGCGTCGGCATGCTGCTGCTCACCGCCGTGCTGGCGGTCGCGCTGCGCCGCCCGACCGCCCGGATCGCCCCGGCCCGGATGGCCGAGGAGGAGGCGTGGTCGGACCTGGCCGCGGTGATGGAGGAGGCGATCCACGGACAGGACGACGTCCGCACCAGCCTGGCCCGGCCGTACGTGCTGCGCCTCTACGCCCGGCGGGCGGCCGAGGTGCTGTCCCGGGGCGTCCGGGTGTGGCGGATGTCGGCGAAGGTCACCACGGTGGCCGCCGGAGTCACCCGGGGCGGGATCGCCGCGGTGGTGCTCGGCGGGGCGTGGGCGCTGGCCACCGGCCGGGTCGACGCGGCCCGGCTGACCGCGGTGTGGCTGCTCGCGCTCGGCTTCGGGCTGACCGTCGAGCACGTCGCCCGGATGGTGCCGGAACTGCAGTACGCGCTTGGCGCGTGGGCCCGGGTCCAGCTGCTGGAGGGCGCCCGGCAGGAACCCGCCGGCGGGTCGGCCCCGACCGAGGGTGACCTGGCGATCCGCGACCTCACCTTCCGCTACCCGAGCACCGACCCGGACGGCGAGCGCGGGCCGGCGCTGCGCGGCGTCGACCTGACCTTCGTCCGGGGCCGCTCGTACGCCCTGGTGGGGCGGACCGGGTCGGGCAAGTCGACGCTGGCGAAGGTGCTCACCCGGGCGGTCGAGCTGCCTCGCGGCACCGTCTTCCTGGCCGGCCGCGACCTGCTCGACCTCGACCTGGAACAGCTGCGCCGGTGGATCGCCGTGGTGCCGCAGCGCACCGAGATCCTCGCCGGCACGCTCGCCGAGAACGTCGCGCTCTTCGATCCGGACCTGCTCGACGACGCCGCCCGGGCGCTGCGCGAACTCGGCCTGGCCGGCTGGATCGCCGAACTGCCCGACGGGCTGGACACCCGGCTCGGCGAGGGTGGGCACGTGCTGTCAGCCGGGCAGGAGCAGCTGGTCGCGTTCGCCCGGATCCTGGTCCGCGACCCGCACGTGGTGATCCTGGACGAGGCCACCGCCCGGCTCGACCCGGTCACCGAGGCGCGGGTGCAGCGGGCCACCGAACGGCTGCTGCGCGACCGGATCGGCATCGTCATCGCCCACCGTCTCTCCTCGGTGCGCCGCTGCGACGAGGTGGTGGTGATGGCCGACGGCACGGTGGTCGAGGCCGGCCCGCTGCGCGAGTCGGAGCGCTTCGCCGAGCTGCTGGCGACCAGCCACAGCGCCGCGTACGCCCAGGTCGGGTCAGGGGTGCGGGCCGGCGGCGGCACCGACCTGCTGACCGGGCCGGAGCCGGCGGACGGCTGGCCGCCGGCCGAGCTGGACGCGCTGGCGCCGAACGGGCCGGACCGGGCGCCGGAACCGGACCGGGTGGACGCGCCGCCGAAGGCCGAACCGCCACCGCTGCCGCCACCGGCGCCCGCCCGTACCCTGCGGGAGATCTTCCGGCTCTGCCGCAACGACGCCCGGTACGGCCTGCTGGCGGTCGCCCTGTTCGTCGCGATCATGGTGCTCGGGCTGGACGGGGCGGTGCTGCCCTGGCTCTGGGCCGACCTGGTCGACGGGCTGGGCGACCCGTACCTGCCGGCGCTCGGGATCGTCGTCGCGCTGCTGGCCACCATGCCGATGCACTACGCCACCAACCTCTGGTTCCCGCAGTGGTGGGTGCGGCAGATGCTGCGGATCAGCCTGCGCCTGGTGCACGGGCAGACCGGGCCGCGCCGGGTCAGCGGGCACACCCCGGCCGAGGTGGTGGCCCAGGGCGGCGACACCGAGCGGGTGGTGCAGCTCGCCGACAACCTGCTGGATCAGTTCATCTCGCTGGTGCTGGTGGTGGCGATGACAGTGGTCACCGGAAGCGTGGTGCCGGCGCTGTTCTTCCTCGGCACGATGGTGGTCTCCGGGCTGGCCGCGACCCTGTTCGGGCCGCGGCTGGAGCGCTCCGCCCGGGCCACCGTGGCGGCCCGCGCGGCGTTCGCGACCGCCCTGGTCTCCACCCTGTCGGCGGCCCGGACGGTGAAGCTCGCCGGGTCGACCCGACCGGTGCTGACCCACCTCGCCGGCCTGGACGTGGTGCGCAGCGACCGGCAGCGCCGGGAGATCTCGGTGCAGGTGTGGGCCCGGTCCACCCCGGCGCTGGTCAGCGGGCTGCTGCCGATCGGCGCCTGGGCGCTCTTCCTGGCCGGTGGGCTCTCCGCCGGGGCGACCCTGGTCGCGGTCGCCACGCTCGGCGCGGCCCGGTGGTTCGCCTGGACCACCGCCTCGCTGGTGTCCCAGTACCCGTCGGCGAGCGTGTGGACCCGGCGGACGGTGGCGATGACCGGGATGGCGGCGTACTCGGCCGAGGTGCCGGGGGTGGACCTGGGCGCGGGCACCGCACCGGCCCCGCCGGTGCCGCCCCGGCACCCGCTGCGCCGACTGGAGCTGACCGGCTTCGGGGCGCGGCACGAGGACGGCACGGTGGCCGTCCGGGACGTCGACCTGACCGTCGAACGCGGCCAGCTGGTGCTGGTCGTCGGCCCGGTCGGCTCGGGCAAGTCGTCGCTGCTGCGGGCGCTGGCCGGGATCGTGCACCACACCGGCCGGCTGACCTGGAACGGTGAGCCGGTCACCGAGCCGGAGCTGTTCCTGCGTCCCAACCAGGTCGGCTACGTGGGCCAGCTGCCCCGGGTGCTCTCCGGCACGGTGGCCGACAACATCACCCTGGGCCACCCGGTGGACGCCGCGGCGGCCGTGACGACCGCCCAGCTGGAGCACGACCTGGCCGCCGCCGGTGGCGGGCTGGGGCTGCTCATCGGGCACAAGGGGACCCGGCTCTCCGGTGGGCAGTTGCAGCGGTTGGCGCTGGCCCGCGCGCTGGCTCCGCGTACCGAGCTGCTGGTGGCCGACGACGTCTCCTCGGCGCTGGACGTCACCACCGAGCTGGCGCTCTGGCGGGCGCTGCGCGAGCACGGGGTCACGGTGATCGGCTCCACCTCCAAGCGGGCGGCCCTGGTCCGCGCCGACCACGTGGTGGTCCTCCAGTCCGGCACGGTCGCCGCCCAGGGCCCCTGGCACGACCTCGAACCCCACTGGTCCCACCTGGCCGGCTGACCCCCGCCCCGCCCGTGTTGATCATGAGGTTAGCGGCAGAGAATCCGACATAACGCCCCGCCAACGTCATGATCAACGGGGTGGTGGGGGCGGGGGTCAGCCGGCCAGGTGGGACC
>NZ_QGSW01000125.1:0-7593 GCF_003176715.1 Micromonospora sp. S4605 | reverse complement strand
ACGCGGGACCGGCCCGCCGCGACGGATCCGACCGCCCCGGCCGGTGTCGTACCGGTGCCGGACCGGCCCGCGGCGGCGGAGCCGGCCGCGTCGGGTGATCCAACCGCCTCGACGGAACCGGCCGCCGTGACGGGAGTGGCCGGGGACCCGCCGTCGGTCGGCGGGCCGATCGCCGTGGACGGCGGCGGCTCCGGCCGTGGCATGCTCGGAGCCGTGACCGTACGCGCCGCCAGCACCGTCCTCGTCGGCCGCCAGAGTGAGCTGGCCGCCCTGCGCGACGCCCTCGCCCGGGCGCGCACCGGGGAGCCGACCACGGTGCTGGTCGGGGGCGAGGCCGGGGTGGGCAAGACCCGGCTGCTGGAGGAGTTCGGCGGGCTGGCCACCGCCGCCGGGGCGCGGCTGCTCGTCGGCCAGTGCCTGGAGCTGGGCGAGGCGGGCCTGCCGTTCGCGCCGTTCGCCGCCGCGCTGCGCGACGTGCTGCGCCACGACGGCCCCGCCGTCCTCGACGGATACGAGGCGGAGTTCGCCCGACTGCTGCCGGAGCTGGCCCGGGTCCCCGTCGGCGTCGCCGCGCCCGCCGCCGTACCGACCTCCGACGCCCCGCGCGGCTACCTGTTCGACCTGGTCGCCGGGCTGTTCCACCGGCTCGCCGCGGCGCAGCCGCTGGTGCTGGTGATCGAGGACCTGCACTGGGCCGACCGGTCCACCCGGGACCTGATCGGCTTCCTGGTCCGGGCCGCCCGCACCGCCCGGCTGCTGCTGGTCTGCACCTACCGCACCGACGAACTGCACCGCGGGCACCCGCTGCGCCCCTTCCTCGCCGAGCTGGACCGCGCCCGCGGCGTCGAGCGGGTCGAGCTGGGCCGGCTGGACCGGGACGGCACCGCCGCGATCCTGGCCGACCTGCTCGCCGCCGAGCCGGCCGCCCGGGCCGTCGACGACGTGCACGACCGCACCCAGGGCAACCCGTTCTTCATCGAGGAGCTCGCCGCCGCCGGTGACCCGATCGGCTGCGCCGCGCTTCCCGACACGCTGCGCGACCTGCTGCTGGCCCGGGTGGACCGGCTGCCCGACGCGGCCCAGCGGGTGCTCCGGATCGCCGCGGCCGGCGGCACCCGCTTCGCCCACCAGCTGATCGCCGAGGTGGCTGGCCTGCCCGAGGCGGAGCTGGAGGACGCCCTGCGCGCCGCCGTCGCCGCCCAGCTGGTGGTGGCCGACCCGGACGGCGACTACGAGTTCCGGCACGCGCTGGTCCGCGAGGCGGTGCACGACGAGCTGCTGCCCGGCGAGCACGCCCGGCTGCACGCCCGGTTCGCGGCCGCCATCGAGGCGCAGCCGCACCTGGTCCCCGCCGGCCGCGCGCCGGCCGAGATCGCCCACCACTGGTACGCCGCGCACGACCACCCCCGGGCGCTGGTGACCGCCCGGGCCGCCGCCCGCGCCGCCGGCGAGCGGTACGCGTACGCGGAGCAGAGCCGGCTGCTGGAACGGGTGCTGGAGCTGTGGGAGCTGGTGCCCGACGCGGCCGACCGGCTCGGCATGGACCACCTCGCGGTGCTGGAGGAGACGCTGGCCGCCGCCACCACCGCCGGTGACTACAAGCGGGCGCTCACCCTGGCCCGGGCCGCGCTGGCCGAGGTCGACGCCGACGCCGAGCCGCTGCGCGCCGCCGGGCTGCTCGACCGGCACGCCCGGATGCTGGCCATGCTCGGCAAGGCCGACGGTGCCGCCGAGCTGCGGGAGGCGTACCGGCTGGCGGAGCGGGTGCCGGACGGGCCGGAGCGGCTGCGGCTGCTCGCCGGGATCACCGCCCAGCTGGCCCGGATCGACCCGGTCGGCGGCACCCGGCTGGCGGCCGACGTGCTGGCCGCGGCGCAGGAGTCCGGGATCGACCAGACGCTGCTGCCGGTGCAGCTGGCGGTGCTCTGCCACCGGCAGGGCTCGGCCGACCTGGGGCTGGCCGAGGTGGACCGCGCCGAGCGGCTGGCCCGCGCGGCCGGCAACGCCGAGAGCCTGGTCACCGCGCTGGTCTACCGCTCCGACGTGCTCTTCGAGCTGGGCCGGTACGCCGAGTCGGCACAGGCCGCCGCGGACGGGGTGACCGAGGCCCGCCGGGTCGGGATCAGCCGGTCCACCGGCGCGTACCTGCTGTCCAACCAGGCCGAGGCGCTGCTCGCGCTGGGCCGGTGGACGGAGGCCGAGGAGATCTGCGCCGAGGCGGCCCGGATCGACCCGCCGGGCGTCTCCGGACTGCACTGGCTGCAACTGCGCGCCGGGCAGCGGCTGGCCCAGGGGCACCCGGGCGCGGACGAGGCGGTCGGCCGGGCGTTGAGTTTCCTGAGCCGCCCCTACCTGCACGCGCACCAACGGCTGCCGCTGCTGGAGCTGCGGCTGGCGGCGGCGCTGGCCGCAGACGACCGTACCGAGGCGTGGCGCGCGGCCGAGGCGGCGCTGGTCGACCCCGACCTGCCCGGCTGCCCCCGGTACGCCTGGCCGGTGCTGACCGCGCTGGCCCGGGCCGCCCGGCAGCTCGACGACGGGTCGCTGGTCGCCCGGGTCGCCGCGCTCGCTACGAGCGTGCCGGTCCGGTTCCCCGCCGAGCGGGCGCACGCCGCCGAACTGGCCGCCATCGTCGCCGCCGGGGACGACCCGCTGGCCGCGTGGCGGACGGCGGTGAGCGCGTGGCGCGCCGACGGGCAGCCGTGGCCGCTCGGCCGGGCGCTGCTCTCGCTGGCCGAGGCGGCCGCCGCGGCCGGCGAGCGGGACGAGGTGTCGACAGCGGTGGCCGAGGCCGCCGCGATCGCCGACCGGCTCGGTGCGCCGCCGCTGGCCGAGCGGGCGGCCACCCTGGCCCGTCGGGTCGGGCTGCGCGGCGCGACCCGGGGCCGCCCCGGCGCCGACCTGCTCACCCTGCGCGAACGCGAGGTGCTGCGGCTGGTCGCCGAGGGGCACAGCAACAGCCGGATCGCCGAGGAGCTGTTCATCTCGCCGAAGACGGCGAGCGTGCACGTGTCCCGGATCATCGCCAAGCTGGACGTGAGCAACCGGGTCGAGGCCGCCGCGCTCGCCCACCGCCTGGGCCTCCTCGCCGAACCCGCCACCCGCTGACCCACCCCCGGGGCTCGCGCACGTTCCCGGAAGGAGTGGCCATTCCGCGCGGAACAGCCACTCCTTCCCTGAACGAGCGGGCGGCGGGGGTCAGGGGTGCGGGAGGTAGATGCGCCAGGCGTCGACGGTGACCGGGGTAAGCATGCCCGGCTCGGCGCGGGTCCGCTCGTCGAGGCGGGCGGCCAACGGTGAGCCGACGGGCGCGACCCAGGCCGGTGCCGCCGCCTGCCGCACCGCGCGCCGGTACGGCAGGTAGCGGTCGTGGCCGGGGCTCAGGTCGTCGTCGACCACCGCGCAGACCACGTCCTCGGCGCTGGCGAAGGTGAGCCGGTTGCAGGTCCAGTAGCCGGCGTAGACGTGCCGGACGCCGCGCTCGCGCAGCGCCGCCACCAGCGCGGCGTGCCGGGCCTCGGCGGCCCGCGCGGCCGGGGCGGTGCCGATCGCTCCGGCCGTGGCGACGACGGCGGTGCCGGCGGTCGCCACGAGTACGCCCACCGCAGTGACCCGGAGCGCGCTCGCCCGCAGGCCCGACCCGGCCGACCGCCGTACGTCGAGCCGGGCGTCGGCCCTCCGGCCAGCGCGGCGGGCGGCGGACCAGAGGGGCCAGAGCAGGGCGGGCAGCGAGATCAGCAGGCAGGACAGGTAGCGGGAGCTCTCCACCGGGGTCAGCCCGGCGGCGCTGCTGGCGGCGTAGACGGCGAGCGTGGCGACGCCACCCAGCACGAGCGCGAGCCGGATCGCCGCCCCCGCCCGGGCATCCCCGTCGGGGTCGCCGGTGCGCAGGGTGCGCCAGGCGGTGACGCCGCCGACTGCGAGCAGCACCGGCAGGGCCGCGGCCCACCAGAGCTGCCAGGTGGCGCAGTGGCTGGGCGAGCAGAAGCCCATGCCCAGCGGTGGCCCGAGCACCAGCGCGCCGTGCAGCCGGTCGGCCCAACCGGCGGGCTGCTCGGCGCCGCCGGCGGTGAGTACGGCGGCGAGCGGGTTGCGGCCGGTCAGCAGGCTGTGCCCGAGCAGCGGCGCGGCGCCGAGCACGGCGGCGAGCCCGAGCAGCGCGCCGGCGCGGCCGCGCAGCTCGCGCCAGCGGAACCCGAGCAGCACCGCCCCGGTGGCTGCCACGTACGGCAGCACCAGCGGGTCCACCCAGGCCATCAGCCCGGCCAGGAACCCCCACGCCGCCCAGCGCGGCAGCCGGCGGCCGGGCCGGCCGGCGGCCAGGTCGTACGCGAGCAGGGCGAGCGCCATCCCCGCCGGGTTCATCTCGGGGTAGCCGCCACCGGCGATGAGCTGGTTCTTGACGATCCGGTCGGAGCCGAGCGCCAGCAGCGCGACCACCAGCAGGGCGAACCACCGGTCCCCGGTGAGCCGCCGCGTCAGCCGCCAGGCGAGCAGCACGAACAGCGCGTACAGCGCCAGGGTGGGCAGCCGCAGTCCGAGCACGGACGGCCCGGCCAGCGCGAACACCGGCGCGGCCAGGTACGCCTCCAGCGGCCCCATGTACTCCTGGCCGTAGAACCAGACCGGGAACTGGCGGCCCTGGGCGATGTGCAGCGCGGCCAGGCCCATGGTGGCCTCGTCGCTGTTGGTCGGCGGCGCGTCGTGCAGCAGCAGCCAGAGGCGGTAGCCGACCCCGGCCACGACCGCCGCCACGGTGAGCGGGCCGGCCAGCCGGGTCCACCGGGCGCCCGGCAGCGCGCACGGCGCGGCGCGGCGCTGCTGGCGTACCCCCGTGGTCATGGGCCGATCATGGCACCTGCCCGGCGGACGGCCGGGCAGCGGTGCCGGCGGGTCAGCCGGCGGTGCCCACCGCGGCGCCCTCGCGGGCCTCCAGGGCCTGCCGGTAGAGCCGGCCGGCCCGGTACGACGAGCGCACCAGCGGCCCGCTCATCACCCCGGCGAAGCCGATCTCCTCGGCCTCCTCGCGCAGCTCGACGAACTCCTCGGGCTTGACCCAGCGGGTGACCGGGTGGTGCCGGGGGGAGGGGCGCAGGTACTGGGTGATGGTGATCAGCTCGCAGCCGGCCTCGTGCAGGTCGCGCAGCGCCTGGGAGACCTCGGCCCGCTCCTCGCCCATGCCCAGGATCAGGTTGCTCTTGGTGACCAGGCCGGCGGCGCGGGCCTGCCGGATGACGTCCAGCGAGCGCTCGTAGCGGAACGCCGGGCGAATCCGCTTGAAGATCCGCGGCACGGTCTCGACGTTGTGCGCGAGCACCTCGGGCCGGGAGCCGAACACCTCGGCGAGCTGCGCCGGGTCGGCGTTGAAGTCGGGGATCAACAGCTCCACGCCGCAGCCGGCCTGGAGCGCGTGGATCTGGCGCACGGTCTCGGCGTAGAGCCAGGCGCCGCCGTCGGGCAGGTCGTCGCGGGCCACGCCGGTCACGGTGGCGTAGCGCAGGCCCATCGCGGCCACCGACTCGGCGACCCGGCGCGGTTCGTCGGCGTCGAACTCGGCCGGCTTTCCGGTGTCGATCTGGCAGAAGTCGCAGCGCCGGGTGCACTGGTCGCCACCGATGAGGAAGGTGGCCTCCCGGTCCTCCCAACATTCGTAGATGTTGGGGCAGCCGGCCTCCTGGCACACGGTGTGCAGCCCCTCGCGCGAGACGAGCCCGCGCAGCTGGGTGTACTCCGGGCCCATCTTGGCCTTGACCTTGATCCACGGCGGCTTGCGCTCGATCGGCGTCTCGGCGTTGCGCGCCTCGATCCGCAGCATGCGCCGCCCCTCGGGGGCGGGCGTCGCGGTACGCGCGGCCGGGCCGGTCGTCGGCGCGGAGTGCTCGATCGTCACGAATCCGAGCCTACGCCCGACGGCCGCCGCCGATGTACGTCGGGCGACCGGCGTCACGCCGCAGGGCTTGTGACGGTGGACACCCGCCGCTCCGGAAAAGGCGTCACACCCCGGCCGGCCGACCTGCTACCGTGCCCGGCAACGCTGTGACGGAGCCGAGTAACGGGCCGATCCGCCAGTTGAAGAGAGCCGCCGGTTGCTGCGAGGCGGTCTGGCGCCGGGCCGCGAAGACCCTCCCGAGCTGCGGGAAGAACGGCGCTCGCGCGCCCAGTAGACCCCGCCCGGCTGGCCCCGGTGAAAAGGCGACGAAACGAGGCCCCCGCTCGCGGGGGCGAAGGTGTGGTGGCACCGCGAGGATCCCGCTCGCCCACGCCTCCCTGGGGATCGCGTTGCGATTGATCGAGGAGGTAACCGCCGTGCAACGCATCCTTTCCGCCCAGCTCTCCGCCCATGTCGGCGAACCTGTCCGGATCGCCGGCTGGGTGCACCGCCGCCGGCTGCTCAAGTCGGTGGCCTTCCTGATCGTCCGGGACGCCGCCGGGCTCGCCCAGGTGGTGGTCACCGACCCGGCCGTGCGCGCCCAACTGGCGGCGCTGACCGAGGAGACCGTCGTCGAGGTCACCGGCACGGCGGTCGCGAACGCCACCGCGCCCGCCGGGGTCGAGGTCACCGCGCCGGTGGTACGGCCGCTCGGCGCGCCCGCCGCGCCGCCCCCGTTCGACCTCTACCGGCCGGAGCTGACCGCGAGCCTGCCCACCCAGCTCGACCACGCGCCGGTCGCGCTGCGTCACCCGACCCGGTCGGCGGCGTTGCGCGTCTCGGCGGCGGCCGTGGCGGGCTTCCGCGCCGCGCTCGACGCCCGGGACTTCGTGGAGATCCACACCCCGAAGGTGGTCGGCTCGTCCACCGAGAGCGGGGCGAACGTGTTCGCGCTGGACTGGTTCGGCCGGCCCGCGTACCTGGCCCAGTCGCCGCAGTTCTACAAGCAGCTGATGGTGGGCGTGTTCGAGCGGGTCTACGAGGTCGGGCCGGTGTTCCGGGCCGAGCCGCACGACACCGTCCGGCACCTGGCGCAGTACACCTCGCTCGACGCCGAGCTGGGCTTCGTCACCGACCACCGGGACGTGATGGCCGTGCTGCGGCACACCCTGGCCGGCATGCTCGACGCGGTGCGTGAGCGCGCCGGTGAGGCGCTGGCCACGCTCGGGGTGTCGGCGCCGGACGTGCCGGCGGAGATCCCGGCCGTGCACTTCACCGAGGCGCTGAAGATCGCCGGCGCGCCGGCCGACGAGCCGGACCTGGCCCCGGCGCACGAGCGGGCGCTGGGGGAGTGGGCGCGGCGGGAGCACGGCTGCGAGTTCCTCTTCGTCACCGGCTACCCGATGGCGAAGCGGCCGTTCTACACCCACCCGGACCCGGCGCGGCCGGCCTACTCCAACGGCTTCGACCTGCTGTTCCGCGGCCTGGAGCTGGTGACCGGCGGGCAGCGGCTGCACCGGCACGCCGACTACCTCGCCGCGCTCGCGGCCCGCGGCGAGCCGGTCGAGCCGTACGCCGGCTACGTCGACGCGTTCCGGCACGGCATGCCGCCGCACGGCGGCTTCGCCATCGGCCTGGAACGCTTCGTCGCCCGCCTCCTGACCCTCCCCAACGTCCGCCAGGCCACCGCCTTCCCCCGCGACCTCCACCGCCTCACCCCGTAG
>NZ_QGSW01000358.1:0-7611 GCF_003176715.1 Micromonospora sp. S4605 | reverse complement strand
CCCCACGTCTGCCCGATCACGACCCGAGCAGCCTCACCCTCAGTCACCCGCTGACGACGGACAAACAGTGCGCACCTCTGCAAGATCAGCTGTACCTAGCTCTGCACTCCAGGCCGTACCCCGACAGCAGCAACGACTACCCGGTTTCGCCGCCGACGCGCTGACCATCTATGACAGTGGTACCCACCCGTGGCTCGTGGCCGGCGGCCGGACCGGACTGGTCGGCATCGAGTTGTTGCTGTGAAACCCAGACCGCTGGGCAGCCCGGTTTTGAGGGGAGGGATCGCCGGCAATCCCACCCACCTCACCAGTCGCGCAACATGCGCCTGCTTCAAGGCAGCAAGAGGCAGTGGAGCCGCCAGCAGTTACGGGAAGACAGGCGGGAAGCCAACAGTGGCCGGATGGATGCAATGGTCCTTGCCAGAGCGACCAAGGCTAAGTGACGTCTCGTAACCCCGCCGTCTATCCCGTGAGGACGATCGTCGAAAGGTGCCTGGGTGCAGGTGATCACCGCGAGGCGCCCGGAGTGTGTTCTCCCGTTCACCGGAATGCAGCCGGCCCAGGTCCGCAAGCTGGTCCGCTTGGTCGCCGAGCGTGGCGGTGACGCGATCGCGGACGGCCGGCCGGGCCGGCAGTGGACTCTCGACCTCGCCGACCGGGTGCTGCTGGTGGCCACTTACTGGCGCACGAACCTGACCATGCGGCAGATCGGCCCGCTGTCTGAGGTGTCGCATTCCGCCGCGCACCGGGTCATCGACACCCTCGGACCCCTGCTCGCCCTGGCACCTGTGCGCCGGCGGCCGGTCGACCAGATCGCCATCGTCGACGGCACCCTGGTCTCCACCTGGGACCATCGCCTCGCCGCGTCGAGCAAGAACTACCGCCACTTGACCAACCTGCAGGTCGCCATCGAGGCCAGCAAGGAGCCGGTCGAGGATGGCGGTGGCGAGGACTTCGTCGCCGAAGACTTGGCCCCATGCGCCGAAGCTTTTGTTCGAGGTGAGCAGGGTGGATCCCTTCTCGTAGCGCTTCCTCCCTTAGCGGCCTCGCCTTAGCCGCGGCCCCGGAGGTTCGCCCAATTTGCTCTCCGTTGCTGCGTGGTACGGGCTGTAGTATCAGCGCATGCGCACTCAAGGTGCGCATAGGTGCGGAGCGTGGGGGTTCAGATCTCGGACACGCTATTTCCCCGCGCTCTGGTGTTGTTCATGAACGATGTCGGCTACGCAACCTGCGACGTCACGCTTGCTGGACGGAACCAGGAGCCGTCTGGCGGGGGCGGAACCGACCGCTGGCCACACGGCGGATGGCTGCCCGGCCCAGTGCAAAGGCTCCTGTTGACGTCCACCGAGGCCGACGGCGGGGACGTCAGCGTCAGCGGACGGGTCAGCGGACGGGTCCACCGAGTGGTGCTCGACCATGGTGACGGCCATACCACGCTCGCGCGTGTCTCCGGCGGAGCATTCGGCCTGATGACGACCGGCGCCCGACTCAAGGCCGACGACGACCCCCAGCTGGTCAGCTACGACGCCGAGGGTGCGGAGATCGGCAGACGCCCACTGTTCCAGGCCGAGGACCAACTCACCCACTGTTACACCACGCCAGCGGGAGAGCTTGTCTACGGCAGGCTGTCCGACAACTGCCGCACAGCGGAGGCGTGGGAGCGATAACGAGCCGGCCGACGGCAATCGACGACTGAGGTACCCCCGTCGTCCTTGCCTTGGACACCGACAACCCTGAAGCCGCCGAGACCGTGGCCGATGTCGCGCTTGCGGTACCCGCCGAGATGGCCCGTCCACTCGCCTTAAGGTGGCGCAACTGCTCCGGTCGCTGGCCCAGTGGCGAATCCCCTCGCAGGCGGTCGAACTGCTGCCGGTGCTCGTCGCCGACGGCCAGTACGGAGATCCGCTGCCAGGTGGTGGGGGTAGTCCCGCAGCGATCTGATCGGCCCGCTGGATACCGAGGCCGGTAGGCACCCGGTGCGAGCAGTCGGCCGCGAGGACGTAGCCGAGCGGATGCTGCCGTAGCGCGGCTGCCAGGTGCGGATTACCGCCGTCGGCTTCGTCGGCGGCGACCTACCGGGAGGGCAGTCCGCCGGCCACAGCGGCCTCGATCAGGCGGCGTCTGTCGTACCCGTGTACGACTTCGGAGTTTTGTCGTATGCGCCTGGCATCATCGAGCGGCATCGACGACGCGGATGGGGAGGCTATGAGGACCGACGGCTGGCGGTGTCGAGCCGGACGGGGATGGGCTCGCGGGCGGGCGGGGTGCCGGCGCGGGAGAACCCCGGTTTGCCGAGGCCGGATCGGGTGGTCGGCCAGCTCCCTTGCTCGCGCATCGGCGGGAGGGCGTTCCGGAGCCCGGTCGTGCCAGCCGGAGTGTCGGGTCGGCGACGCCGATGCGAGGCACATGGGCGGTGGTGACCGTTGAGTGACATCGTCGGCGAGCTGGCTCGCGTCGCCGGTGCTTTCGACCAGCCGACGCTGGCGCTGCTGTACAAGGGGCATGCGAGGGTTGTGATCGCGATTTTTCGCAGCGTGTTCAGTCGGGACAGTCGGACCATTCCGGCTGCCCGGCTACACGCCCAGGTTGACGCCTATCTCGACGAGCTGCGGAGCGCGGGTGTCATGGACCTTCCGGCAGGTTCGAGCCGTGACCTGTGCCTGCGTTGGATGCGGGGGCAGTGGCTGGTCCGCAGTGTGGAGGACGACGGCACGGAGGTGTACACGCTGACCAGCCACGCTCAGGACGCGCTCAACCTTGTCACCAGCCTGACCCGGGAGCGGGCGAGTCTGAGCGAGCACCGGATCGCCACGATTGTCAATGCCGTGCGCCGGTTCAACACGGAGGTCAACCCCGACCGGGCGACCCGGGTGGAGATCCTCAACAGTGAGATTGCCCGGCTCGCCCGGGAGCGAGACCGCCTGCTTGACGGTGGGGAGCTGCCGCGGGCATCCGCCGACTACATGCTTGAGGGGTATGGCGAACTCCTCCAGCTGGTCGCGGCGCTGCCCAGCGACTTCGCCCGGGTCGAGGAAGCGTTCGCCACTCTGCGCTCGCAGATCCTCAGCTCGTTTCGCGCGGAGGACCGGCACGCCGGTGATGTGATCGACGACTACCTGCGGCGGACCGATTCGTTGATGACGGCGACCGCCGAGGGCCGGGCGTTCGAGGGAGCGTTCACCCTGCTGCGCGATGACGAGCTGCTGCTGCAGCTGCGTGAGGACCTCGCGGCCCTGCTGGCGCACCCGATGGCCGAGGAGATCCTCAATGATGCTGACCGGCGCGACCTTCGCGGCACCGTTGGCCTGATCCGCCGGGGCATCGACGGGGTCCTCGGCCAGCGCAACCGGGTCACCGCGACGCTGCGCGAGTACATCCAAACGCACAACACCGTCCGGGATCGCGAGTTGGACAGCACTCTTCGCCAGCTCGACGCCGAACTGGCGCAGTGGATGACCGTCGCCGGGCCACGCAGCAGCGTCCCGTTGCCGCTGCTGCCGGCACGGGTGGACGTCAATCACCTACGCGAGCGATTCCATAACCCGGACGACGAGTCTGCGCCGCCCCCGCTGCGGGACATGGCCACCGAACGCCCCGATGACCTGTCGCTGGCGGACCTGCTCGCGCAGGGCGGGCCGTCCCTAACGCCGCTCCGCGTGGCCATCGACCAGGCCCTCGCCTCGGACGAGCCACTCACGTCGTTGGGGAGGCTGTTCGACATGCTAGATGCGCCGCTGCGCCGGCCGGTTGAGATCTTCGGCCTGCTACACCTGGCCACCAACATGGACAGCCTCGTGCGGGACGGGGAACGGCGCGAGACCTACCGAACGATCCGCCCCGACGGTTCTGGACGGGAGCTGGCAGTCCCGGTGATCGTGCCGGGGCGGGACGCGCCAGACAAGGCGGTCGAGGGTCGGCTTGGTGGGCCGGACATGCCCGCGGGATCGGAGCAGCGGTGAGCGTTGACGACATCGACCCGGCCAGCGGACCGGAACCGTTCGCTACGGCTGGCTGGGACGACCCGGAGCGGGAGTTGACCAGCAGCGTCGCGCTGTTCGAAGGCGATGAGGGAGGCCTGGAGCTGCCACAGCGACGGGCGCTGGTCGCGTTGATCAAGCAGCGGTTCATCACCGCGCAGAGCCACCCGAAGGAATGGAAGGCCCTTACGGCGAACCCACGGCTGATCCGTTCCCGGCTCAACGACTTGTTCCTGGACCTTCACCTGGACACCGATCGGGAGGTGGCCTTTAAGCGGCAGGTGGTTCCGGAAGGCGGCGGCCGGTTCCCGACCCTGCTGCACGACACCGCCTGGGCCCGCGAGGAGACCATCCTTCTGGTGTATCTGCGCACCCGCAGCCGCTCGGAGGAGGTCGCCGGTACGTCACGGACCTTCATCGATCGGCAGGACATGCTCGAGCACATCGTCACGTTCCGCCCGGCGCAGGCCACCGATCAGGCCGGCGATGCCCGCCGCGCGGCCAAGGCGATCGAGAGCCTCAACCGGGCCGGGCTGCTGATTGGCCCGAGCACCGCCGACCGGTTCGAGGTCAGCCCGGCCATCGACGTGGTGCTTCCCCTGGAGCGGCTTCAGGATCTGCTGCGGTGGCTGAAGGCGCACAACGCGGCTGGCGCGGCCGCTGACGGCGTGACCGGGCCGAGCGGCGACGCCGGCGACGAGATGAGCGACGAGGAGGCTCGGTGACGATCGACGGCAACGCGCAGCCCGCCCTGCTGCCGGCATCGCTGCTGCTGCAGCAGACGCCACACCCGATCGTGGCGGGGCCGGTGGGCACGTCATCCGCGGCGGCGCCGCTGTTCTACATCCCCGGCGCCACCGACGGCAGCCTGCAATGGAAGGCCGAGACCTTCCAGCTGGTCAACTGGGGAGGGTTCGAAGGCCGAGTGCGGTTCGACTTCCACCCCGGCGCGACCTTGATCTCGGGGGCGTCCGGGACCGGGAAGAGCACACTGCTGGACGCGTACATCGCCTTGATGATGCCCTCGGACACCTCGTTCAACGGAGCGTCCAACGACGCGGTCGCCGGCCGCGCCCGCAGCGCCGAGCAGCGCAACCTGCTGTCCTACCTGCGCGGCCAGACGGACACCACCGCCGACGACAGCGGCCGGGAACGCCCCAAGGTGCTGCGCGGGGACGGGCGGCCAACCTGGGGCGCGGTGGCGATGACGTTCGTTGACGACCACGCCCGCCGGTTCACCGCGCTGCGGGTGTACCACGTGCCGGCCCGCGCGACCCAGGCCGGGGACATCATCATGCGGATGGCTACCTACGAGGGGCGGCTGGACCTGGCTGACCTGGCCGTGCACGCTGGCGCGCTGTTTGCGCCGAAGCCTCTGAAGGCGGCGTTCCCCGGCCTGCTGACGCACGACAGCTACGCCGCCTTCGCCGCTCGGCTGTACGCCCGGCTGGGCATCGGCGCGAACGGCGACGGGACGAAGGCACTGCGGCTGCTGGTGCGAATCCAAGCGGGGCACCAGATCCGCACCGTTGACGAGCTGTACAAGGAGATGGTCCTCGAGCGCCCGGCCAGCTTTGAGGCGGCGGACCGGGCGATCGGCCATTTCGACGACCTCGAGGTGGCCTACAACGCGATGCGCACCGAGCAGCAGAAGGCCGAGCTGCTGGGGGCGATCACGCAGAAGCACGCGGACCTCGTCGCGGCCATGGCGACGATCGAACGGATTGACACCTTCGGCCTTAACGCCACCGACGACAGCCCCATCCTGCTGTGGCGGCTGCGCCGCGAGGCGGCCCTGCTGGAAGCCGTGATCACTGACAACCGCGCCAAGCACGAGCACGCCGTTAAGGACCATACGGGCGCGGACAAGGACGTGAGATCCCTCGACGAGGAACTCGGCGCCACCCGAGCCGCCCACCAGGCGGCGGGCGGTGCCGAGCTGGACAGCCTGGCCCAACAGGTGACGCAGGCGGGTCGCAGCCGCGACGAGCGCCTGGCGCGGCGCAACGGTCTCGCCGAACGCACGGTCTGCCTCGCCACGCCGCTGCATGACAATGACGTCTTCGACCAGCTCCATGCCACCGCCGGGACGTTCCTGGCCCACTACGAGGCCGCCTCGAAGGCCCTGCGGGACAGCCGGGAAGGGCTGCGCGACCGGTCGTTCCCGCTGCTCCAGCGCCGAAAGGCCCTGTCCGACGAGCAGGCCTCGCTGTCCGGCCGCGCCGGACGCGTCCCCAAATTTCTCGACGACCTGCGCCGCCAGGCCGCCGAGGCGTCGGGCATCGACGTCGCGGACCTGCCGTTCGTCGCCGAACTGATCGACGTCGCCCCCGAACACGCACGGTGGCGCACCGCCGTGGAGACGGTCCTGGGTGCCAGCGCCCGCCTGCTGCTCGTTCCCCAGGAGCAGCTTGAAGCGTTCTCCACGGCCATCGACCCGCTGCGGCTGCGCGGCCGGCTGACGTTCGAGGGTGCGCGGCTGCACCAGACAGGCCACCTCGACGAGGACTCCACCAAGGTCGCCGGAAAGCTGCTATTCAAAGATTCCCCGTTCGCCGGCTGGGTACGCCGGCACGTGTCCGACCCGGTCCGCAACGCCCTCTGTGTGGAAAGGCCGCACCAGCTCGACGGGCCCGGCTACCGCGTCACGCTGGCGGGGCAGACTCGGCTCGGAGTCCGGGGCAGCCACGGCCGCAACGACCAGTCCAACATCATTGGGTTCAGCAACGAAGACGCCATCGCCGACATCGAGCGCGAGCTCGACCAAATCACCGAGGCACTAGACAAGATCGATGAGGACCGTAAGGCGATCGACGAGGAACGCGATGAGCTGGACCGTCGCCGCAGCGCCTACGAGGCGATCCGCGCTATCACGTGGGAGGACATCGACGTCGCTAGCGTCGAGGCGCGGATCGCTGAGCTGCAAACGGCGCGGCAGGCGATTCTTGACGCCGACGACCGGCTGCAAGCGCTGCAGCGGCGCATCGACGAGCTCGAAATGAATGTGGACAAGGCCCGCGAACGCCGCTTCGACCTCAAGCGACAGAAGGACGACCTCGACACGGCATGGGCGTCCCTAACCCGCCGGCAAGACAACGTAAACGGCGAGCTGAGCCGTCTGCGACAAGAGCAGCGGATCGCTCTCAGCGACGAGCAGGCCACGGCGCTCGACGAGCACTTCATCGCTGCGGTCGGCCCCGCCAACCCCAACGACCTCGACCAGTTCCCGGCCAACCTGGCCCGGCTGCACCAGCGGCTTTCGGCTGCGGTCAAGCAGGCGCAGGCGCAGGCCCAAAACTCGGAGACGGAGCTGGAACGGATCTTCACGGCGTACCAGCTGAAGTTCAACGACCCGAACCTCGGGCGCAGCGCCGCGTCCTACCCAGACTACGCGGCGATCCTTGACACCATCCTTACGACCGGCCTGCATGAGCGGCGTGAAGAGTGGCGCCAGCGGCTGATGAAGTGGAGCGGGGAGGACCTGGTTCCCTTGGCCGGAGCGATGGACCTGCGTTCCGCGTAATTCGTCTGGTCTAGAGATCCTGACCGGATGAAGCTCGTGGTCAGGGCCGTGTGGTCGACTGTCGGGCCGAGGATCGCCTAGAGAAACGCCTATCGGGATACGCACTGGTGG
>NZ_QGSW01000272.1:0-7672 GCF_003176715.1 Micromonospora sp. S4605 | reverse complement strand
GCTCGACGCCGCGCCGGCGGCCGCCGTGGCCGGGGCCGACGCCGGCCTCGCCGGCGGGCCGGGCCGGCCGGACCGGCGCACGCGGCACCGCCGCCGGGTGTCCGCTGCCCAGCCCCGACCCTGGTCGGTGCGGCAGCACGACCAGCCCCGGCGGGGCGCCGTGATCCATCGGGGCCGGCGCTGAGCGTCTGATCAGCCAGCCGGCGGCCGCTGGTCGCCCGAGGTGCGCTCCGACCCGGCCAGCAGATGAGCGGAGCCGGCGTGATCGTGGCCCGTTGGCAGGCCACGATCACGCTGGCGGCAGCCGGGTCAGGAGCGGCCCGGTCCGGTCGGCCGACGGGTGCGGCTCAGCCGCGGCGCGCCCAGGTCCAGGCGTAGCCGTCGTCCTCGCAGGACTGGCCGGCGTCGCAGAGGTCGAGCGGGCGGAAGGTGTCGACCATGACGGCGAGCTCGTCGAAGTAGTCGACGCCGATCGAGCGCTCCGCGGCGCCGGGCTGCGGGCCGTGGGTGAAGCCGGACGGGTGCAGCGAGATCGAGCCCTGCTCGATGCCGGAGCCGCGCCGGGCCTCGTAGTTGCCGCCGGTGTAGAAGAGCATCTCGTCGGAGTCGACGTTGTGGTGGTTGTACGGCACCGGGATCGCGTCCGGGTGGTAGTCGACCTTGCGGGGCACGAAGGAGCAGATCACGAAGTTCGGGCCCTGGAAGGTCTGGTGCACCGGCGGCGGCTGGTGGATCCGGCCGGTGATCGGCTCGAAGTCGTGGATGGAGAACGCCCACGGGTACATGTGGCCGTCCCAGCCGACCACGTCGAACGGGTGCTGGGCGTAGACGTGCCGGGTCCACCCGCGACGGTGCCGGACCAGCACCTCCACCTCCTCGCCGTCGACCAGCAGCGGCGCGTCCGGCCCGCGGACGTCCCGCTCGCAGTACGGCGAGTGCTCCAGGAACTGGCCGCGTACCGAGAGGTAGCGCTTGGGTGGGCCGATGTGGCCGGCCGCCTCGATGGCGAGCAGCCGGGTCGGCTCGGCGCCGGTCGGCACCAGCCGGTGCACGGTCGAGGTGGGGATGATGACGTAGTCGCCGGCCACCGCGTCGAGCACGCCGAACGTCGACTCCACCCGCAGGGCGCCGGACTCCAGGTAGAGGCAGTGGTCGCCGGTGGCGTCCCGGAACAGCGGTGACGGCCGGTCGGCCAGCACGTACGCGATCCGGACGTCGTCGTTGGCCAGCAGGTACTGCCGGCCGAGCACCGGGTCGGCGCCGGCGCCGTCGAGCTTGTGGGTGCGCAGGTGCCGGGGCTTGAGCGGCAGGTTGGGCGTGCGGGTGAACGCCGGCGGGGTGAACTCCTCGGCGGCCACGATCGCGGTGGGCGCGTGCCGGTGGTAGAGCAGGGACGAGTCGGAGGAGAAGCCCTCCTGGCCCATCAGCTCCTCGGCGTAGAGGCTGCCGTCGGGCTGCCGGAACTGGGTGTGGCGCTTGCGCGGCACCTCGCCGACGCTGCGGTAGTACGGCATCTCGCCTCCCGGATTCGTCCCGTTCACCGCCGGTGAGCGTCCGATAATCGGACGCTGTTGTCCGTTCCTTGTAGCGTCCCGTACATTCTTGTCTCGTGTCAACGCAGGTGCCCGCGCTCCTCGACGGCCTGGTCGACGACGCCGCCGTCTTCCCGCCCGGCAGCGCGTCGCTGCCCGACGCGGTCGCCGCACACCGGCGGCACCGCACCTCCTGGTACGCCGACCTGGTCGGCCCGCTCCTCGTCCCGGCCACCAAGCTGCCGGCGCTGGCCGGCCTGCTCGGCTCCGACGAGCGGATCGACGTCGGCGTGATCGGCGACCTGCCGATCGGCCAGCTCGACAAGGTGCGTGCCGAGGCCGACCCGCGGCTGCGGGTCCGGCAGGTCGAGGCGGCCGTCGCCAAGCGTGGCGAGGACCCGCTGCCCGGCCTGGCCGAGCTGGTCGCGATGGCCCGCCGGGCCGCTGCCCCCGAAGGTGAGTCGGCGGACTCGGTTCCGGACCGCCTGGACGTCTACGCCGAGCTGCCGTTGACCTTCGGGTTGATGGGGGCGCTGGACGCCCTCGCCACGGCCCGCGCCGACGGGGTGCCGATCGCCGCGAAGTTCCGCACCGGCGGGCTGGCGGCCGAACTCTTCCCCACCCCGGCCGAACTGGCCGCGGTGATCTGCGCCTGCCGCGACCGGCAGCTGCCGTTCAAGCTGACCGCCGGGCTGCACCAGGCGGTCCGGCACCTGGACCCGGAGACCGGCTTCACCCACCATGGCTTCGGCAACGTGCTGGCCGCCACCCTCGCCGCGGCCGACGGCGCCGCCACCAGCACCGTCGCCGAGCTGCTCACCGCCGCCGACCCGCGCCCGCTGGTGCAGTGGGCCGAGCCGCGACTGGACACCGCGCGTCGGCTGTGGGTCGGCTTCGGGTCGTGCAGCATCCTGGAACCACTGACCGATCTGATCCGGCTGGGGCTGGTGAACGGGGGCGACGCATGAGCGAGCGTCAGCGAGCGAATCATCGACTCAGGGCGGTGGTGCCTCAGGGCGGCCCGGAGCGCAGCGGAGGGCCGGCATGAGCTGGGTGACGGGTGCCGACGGCTCGCCGTACGGGGTGCACAACCTGCCGTACGGGGTGTTCCGCCACGGCGAGCGCGAGCCGCGGATCGGCGTACGCATCGGGGACTTCGTGCTCGACCTGGCCGGCGCGGAGGCGGCCGGTCTGGTGCTCGCCGCCGGGGCGCTCGGCCAGCCCACCCTCAACGGGTTCATGGCGCTCGGCCGTCCGCAGTGGACGGCGGTCCGGCAGCGGGTGACCGAGCTGCTCACCGACGTCGCGCATTGGCCGGACGTGGAGCCGCTGCTGATCCCGCTCGACGAGGCGCGGATGCAGCTGCCGTTCGAGGTGGCCGACTACGTGGACTTCTACTCCTCCGAGCACCACGCGGCCAACGTCGGGCAGATCTTCCGCCCGGGCCAGCCGCCGCTGCTGCCCAACTGGAAGCACCTGCCGATCGGCTACCACGGCCGGGCCGGCACCGTGGTGGTCTCCGGCTCCCCGGTGGTGCGCCCCACCGGCCAGCGGGCCACCCCGCAGGGGCCGGTCGCCGGCCCGTCGGTGCGGCTGGACATCGAGGCCGAGGTCGGCTTCGTGGTGGGCGTACCGAGCCCGCTGGGCAGCCGGGTGAGCGTCGACGACTTCGCCGACCACGTCTTCGGCGTGGTGCTGGTCAACGACTGGTCCGCCCGGGACATCCAGGCCTGGGAGTACCAGCCGCTCGGCCCGTTCCTGGGCAAGTCCTTCGCCACCTCGGTCTCCGCCTGGGTCACCCCGCTGGACGCGCTCGGCGACGCGTTCGTGCCCGCCCCCGACCAGGATCCGCCGGTCGCGGACTACCTGCGGGACGTGCCGCACCTGGGGCTCGACCTGCGGCTGGCGGTGCGGTGGAACGGCGAGCAGGTCAGCGAGCCGCCGTTCGCCACCATGTACTGGACGCCGGCCCAGCAACTGGCTCACCTGACCGTCAACGGCGCGTCGCTGCGTACCGGCGACCTGTACGCCTCCGGCACCGTCTCCGGGCCGGAGCGGGACCAGGTCGGCTCGTTCCTGGAACTCACCTGGGGCGGCGCGGAGCCGATGAAGTTCGCCGGTGGCGAGACCCGGACCTTCCTGGAGGACGGCGACACGGTGACCATCAGCGCCACCGCGCCCGGCCCGGACGGCACCACGGTGGCGCTGGGCGAGGTGACCGGGACCATCCTCCCGGCGCGCTGACTGACCCTCTCGATCTCCCTGGGCCCTGGTCGCACCGAGTGTGCGACCAGGGCCCGTCACTGTCGCGTTGATCGCTCCGGATTCCGTCGCCGTGCCGCGCCGGACCGGGCCGGCGCCCCCTTCCGGCCGCGGTCCGGCGCGGCACGGCGTCCCACCGACGCGAGGGAGATGACGACGATGAACGAGTTCGCGGGCGCGGTCTGGCGCACCAGCAGCCGCTCCAACGACCAGGGGCTCTGCGTGGAGGTGGCCGACAACCTGGTCGGCGTCCTCGGCGTGGTCGGGGTGCGCGACTCGAAGGACCAGGCCGGGCCGACGCTCGCGGTGAGCCCGCCGGGGTGGACCGCGTTCGTGGCGGCTATCCGGGCCGGCCAGTTCCGGCCCTGACCCCCCGCTGACGGATCGGGTGGCCCGGCGCCGGCCGGGCCGCCGGCGACGGCCACCGCTGGTCGGACGGGGCCGCCGGACGTGGTCCCGCACCTGATCCGCACCGGCGCGGGTTCGGGTGATGAAAGTTTCACTGCGGAACCCCCGTTCCGCGCTCACCCGGCGTACCGTCGAGGCCACGGGAGGTGGCATGTCGACGGTGTCGGTTACCGAGTTCATCGAGGCGCACGCCGTCGACGTCTGGCGCCTCCTGGCCGATCCGCGGCTGCGCACCGCCCGCACCGGCGCCGCCGGCACTGTCGAACTGCTCACCGACGGCGGCTTCGGGCCGGGCGCCGCCTGGCGGGAGACCCGGCGCCAGCCCGACGGCAGCGCGCTGGTCGAGGAGTTCCTGGTGGTCGAGGCGGAACCGCCCCGGCGGCTGGTGCTCAACTCGCCCGGCGCCGGCGTCGACTATCAGATCACCTGGACGCTGCGCGAGGTCGAGCGGCGCGGGCGGGGCTGCACCGAGGTGACCGTCGCGCAGGAGGCGGCGCCGACCAGGCCGTACGGCCGGGTGGTCGCGCTGCTCCTCGGCGGGCTGGCCGCCCGCGCGGTGGAGGGGGCGCTGCGGCGGGATCTCGCCGACCTCGCCGCCGCGGCGGCGGCCACCGCCGGCTCGGCCGAGGCCGCCTGACGCCGGTCCGGCACGTCGCCGCCGACCGCGCTCGGCCGGCAGCCTGACCACGCCGCCACCAGCTCCGCTGGGTAGGGTGCCGGGCGGAGGTGCGGGCATGGGGTTGGCGAAGGGCCGGCGGCGGATCGTGATCGCCGTCGCGGCGCTGCTCGTGCTCGCCGCGATCGCCGTGACGGTCTACCGGGTGCTCGCCCCCGCCGAGGTCAGTACGGTCGCCCGGGCGGACTACCCGCCGGCTGCCACGCCGGCCGTCGGGGTGGTCGGCCGGCTGCCCGTCGCGCCGCTGATCGTGGACGGCCGGCTCCGGGTGTACGCGGGCCACCGGCAGGTCTACGCCGACCGCCCGGTCGACGGCCGGCACCGGACCACTCCGTTCTGGTCGTACCGCCGCTGGCCGGCCGAGCTGGACGGGGTGGTGGCGAGCGGAACCACCGTGGTCAGCCGCTGGTCGGACGGGCGGCTGGTGGCGCTGGACGCGCGGACCGGTCGGGTGGCGTGGCGGGCGGACGGACCCGAGCCGGTGGGGGACCGCATGGTGCGGCGCACCGGGGCGGCCGTGGTCTGGGAACCGCGGGGACTGCTGGCGACCCGCGCCGCCGACGGCCGCGAGGTGGTGATCAGCTCGGGCGACGGCACTGTACGCGGCTTCGGGCTGGCCGACGGCCGGCAGCTGTGGCGGGCCGAGGTCGACCCGACCTGCCGGGACACCGTCGGCGCCACCGCCGCGGGCCGGTTGGTCACCGTGGACGCCTGTGCCGGGCCGGCCGCTGTCGAGTTCCGGGACGCCGGCACCGGCGCGGTGGCCGGTCGCTGGCGTCCGGCCGGGGCCGGTGCGGACCTGACGGTCACCCCGCTCGGCTGCCGTACCGGCCGGGTCGGGTGTACCGCGTTGCGCACCGCCGGCCCGGGGGACGGCACCGGGCGGGGCTGGCTGCTCGGCTCCGGCGAGCCGGTCGCCGCGCCCGCACTCGACCCGGCGAACGCCGAGCTGGTCGGCGAGCAGGCGGTCGCGCTGGTCGACGGGGTGCTGACCGGCCGGTCGGCGCGCACCGGCGCGGAGCTGTGGCGCCGGCCCGAGCTCGGGTCGGGCCGGCTGATCGTGGTCCAGTTGGGCCGGGTGCACCTGCTGACCGAGGCGAACGACCTGGTGACGCTGGACTCGGCGACGGGCGTGCAGCTGTCCCGATTCCCGCTCAACGTCGGTTCGGACGGCACCGGCTGGACGCCCGGGGCGGTGTACGCGGACGGCCGGTGGGTGGCCGTCGAGCGACTCCGGAGGCCGGTCGACCCGGACGGGGACGACCAGCGCTACTTCATCACCGCCGAGCCGGTGATCCTCGCCGCGACCTGATCCGCCGCGGCCGGCGAGCCACCTCGACAAAACGGACATAAGTTATTTATAGTCCCGCTGTGCGACTCCTGGCAGCCCTGTTCGGTGCGTTCCTGATCCTGCTCACCCCGTCGCCGGTGGACGCCGCGCCACCGGCGCCGCGGACCGTGCAGCTCACCCGGACGGTCGGGGTCGACATCACCGTGCCGGCGAGCTGCGGCTCTCCGACGGGCCCGGTGGCCTGTCGGCCGGGCCGTTGAAGGCCGAGGCGGAGACGCTCGCCCGGTTCCGGCAGCCGGTGGCGGCCGCCTGAGACGTCCAGTCCGGTCCGCGGGGGATGGCGGACCGGACCGGCCCAGGATCAGGCCAGCGCCGACTCGGCGGCGGCGAGGAAGGCGTCGTTCTCGGCCGGGGTGCCGATGGTGACCCGGACCCCGTCGCCGGGGAACGGGCGGACGATCACCCCGCGCGCCTCGCACGCCTTGCCGAAGTCCACCGCCCGGTCGCCCAGCGGCAGCCAGACGAAGTTCGCCTGGCTGGCCGGCACGTCCGGGACCAGCTTGCGCAGCGCCTCGGTGACCCGCTCCCGCTCGGCCACCACCAGGGCGCAGCGCCGTTCCACCTCGGCGGCCTGGGCCAGCGCGGCGAGCGCGCCGGCCTGCGCGGCCATGCTGGTGGAGAAGGGCGTGACCACCTTGCGCACCGCCGCCGCCACCTCGGGCTGCGCCACCAGCCAGCCGATCCGCAGGCCGGCCAGGCCCCACGCCTTGGAGAGCGTGCGCAGCACCGCCACGTTCGGCCGGTCGAGGTAGCTCAGCCCGTCCGGCACCTCGGGGTCGGTGACGAACTCCCGGTACGCCTCGTCGATGACCACCAGCACGTCGTCCGGCACCGCGTCGAGGAACCGGTCCAGCTCCGCCCGGCGCACCGCCGTGCCGGTCGGATTGTTCGGGTTGCAGACCAGGATCATCCGGGTCCGGTCGGTCACCGCCGCGGCCATCGCCGCGAGGTCGTGCCCGTGCCCGGCGTCGTTGGGCACCCGCACGCTGGTCGCGCCGCTGGTCGCCGCGATGATCGGGTACGCCTCGAACGAGCGCCACGCGTAGAGCAACTCGTCGCCGGGCAGGCAGGTGGCCCGGACCAGGTGCTCGGCCAGCGCCACCGAACCGCAGCCGGTGGCGATCCGGTCGGCGGCCACGCCGTACCGCTCGGCCAGCGCCTCGCGGAGTGCGATGACGCCCATGTCCGGGTAGCGGTGCACCCCGGCGGCGGCCTCGGTCACCGCCTCCACCACGCCGGGCAGCGGCCCGTACGGCACCTCGTTGCTGGCCAGCTTGATCGCCTCGGGCAGCCCCAGCTCGCGGGCCAGGTCGGCCGGGCTGCGGCCGGGTACGTAGTTGGGCAGCGCGTCCAGGTCGGCGCGGGTCAGCCGCAGCGCCGGCTGCTGGCGTCCGGTGTCGGTCATGGGGTGTCTCCCGGGGGGTTGGTGCGGTCGTTCGGGGT
>NZ_QGSW01000392.1:0-7676 GCF_003176715.1 Micromonospora sp. S4605 | reverse complement strand
AGCTGACGCCGCCCCCGGCCGCCCCGGCGCCGGAGCGTCCGCGGCGGCGGCTGCGCACCGTGCTCACCGTGGTCGCGGGGGTGCTCGCGGTGCTCTGCGTCGCCGGGGTGGTGGCGGGGATCGTGCTGTACAACCGGGCGGCAACCCCGGACCGGAGCACACCGGACGTGGTGGTGGCCAGCTACGTCCAGGCCTACCTCGTGGACCGGAACGATGTCCGCGCCGACCTCTTCACTTGCGACAGCAGTGACCTCAGCGCCCTCAGCGCGTTGCGCGACGACCTGGTAGCGCGTGAGGAGCGGTTCAACGTCCCCATCTCGGTCAGCTGGGGCAGTCTGCGGGTGCAGGAGCAGCGTGATAGCGCAGACGTGCAGGTCGAGCTGATTATTTCAGCGCGAGTTGACGGTATCACTCAGAGCGAGCGGCAAGCTTGGCGGTTCGTTACTCGCCTCGACGAGCACTGGCGGGTCTGCGAAGGCATCCGTACTGGCTGACCTGTCACTCGATCCACAGCAGGTGGACCGGAACCTCCAGGGTGGTCGGTGACTGGCCGCGCCAGGCCCAGCGGTACCACTCCACCTCCGAGGTCACTCGGACGCAGATGTCGCCGTCGGCCCCGGAGTAGGTCTCGGTGACGGCCCGCAGGTCGCGGTGCTCCACGCCGCCGACCACGTGCACGACCCGGCGGCCGGTGACCGAGTCCGCCTCGACGACCGGGGTCGGCGGGCGGTGCGTCGGGGTGTCCAGGGAGACGAGCCGGATCCCGCCCTCGTGCGGCCCGGCCGCCGGCCGGGTGCCCACGGTCTCCACCCAGACCCGCTCCACCGGCATCAGTGGGGCGAAGACCTCCACCTGATCGGCCTCCGCGCGGTACCACTCGTGCTCCGGGATGACCGGCACGTACGTCCGGCTGCCCTGCACCACGCGCTCGTCGGCGCGCAGGTCGGCGCGCCAGCCCAGCCCGGGCAGGCCGACCAGCACGCGCCGGCCACGCAGCTCGACCCGGCCGGTGGCCGGCACGATCTCGACGGGTCGCGGCGGTGCCGGCGCCCAGTCCGGCTGGTCCGCGAACGGGTCGGGCAGCGGGTCCTTCATGACACCGAGCGTCTCATCCCTGGTGCTTGAGGGGCGCGCCCCGGGAACGCATGAACGGCACCGGGTCGATCGCGCTCCGGCTGGTCCGGTCGCCGTCGGTGTGCACCTCGAAGTGCAGGTGCGGTCCGGAGGAGTTGCCGCTGCTGCCCACCTCCCCGATCACCTCACCGGCCTGCACCGTCTGGCCGACCCGCACCCGAGGCTTGGAGACCAGGTGGCAGTACCGGGTGACCAGGCCGCCGGCGTGCAGGACGTCGACGAACCAGCCGCAGCCGCCCTTGCCCGGCCAGCCGTCCACGTCGCAGCTGAGCCGGCCGCCGTTGTCCGGGTCGCAGCGCGACACCAGCACCCGGCCACTGGCCGCGACGTGGATCGGCGTCCCCTTGCGGGCGGCGATGTCGACCCCGTTGTGGCCAGGCCGGCTCGCGGTCCGGAAGCCGGAGCCGACCCCACCCGGGATCGGGGCCGTCCATCCGGAGGCGGCGATCTCCGCGCCGGAGGCGGCGTCGCACACCTGCCGGCCGCCGATCTCCGCCGTCCGGGCCGCGCCGCCGGCCAGCGCGTCGACGATCCGGGCGGCCAGCGCCTCGTGCTTGGCGTACGCATCCGGGAACGCGCTGATCTGCACCTTCTGCGCCGCCGTGGTCAGCGGCATCCGCTGCCAGCCGGGCACCTTCAGCAGCTTCTCGTAGAACTTGCGGGCGGCGTACTCGGGGGTCATCCGCTGCGCGACGGTGCCCCAGGTGGCCCGCTGCTGGAACAGGCCGACCGAGTCGTGGTCGGCGCCGACGCCCTCGTTGGGCAGGTCGCGCGACTGGGCGACCGTTCGGTTGGCCAGGTTCCGCAGGCCGGACTCCTGCATCGCGGTCGCCACCGCGATAACCCAGCCGCGCGGCGGCACCTTCATCTCCTGTCCGACCTTGATGATCCGCGCGGCGTTGCGGAGCTGGCTCTCGCCGTACTCCGACATACGAGGCATCTTGCCGGTCGCGTTGACCGGGAAGTCGTCAGTGCACTCCTGGCCGGTGAGGGTCATCTGTTCGCCGGCGTCGCCGCCCAGTTCGGTGAGGAAGAAGGCGGCGGTTCCGCCGGTGCAGCAGAGCAGCGCCAGGACCCCGGTGAGGAAGGCGGCCAGGGTGCCGATCCGGAGCCGTCGCCGGGGCGGTCGGGTCTCGTCGCTCATGTCGGCACTCCGCTGCGCTCCGTGCCGCCAGAGGGCAGCACCGCGCTGAGCCTGATTCGCTCGCTCCGCTCGCTCATGCCTGCTCCCAGTCCACCGCGTCGACCAGCCACTCCCCGTCGGGGGCCACCAGTTCCAGCCGGAGCCGTCCGGTGTCCAGCGGCACCAGGGCTTCGACGAAGGTCGCGGTGCGCGGCCGGAGGCTGATCGCACCGGTCACCTGCTCGGCCGGCACACCCGCCGGCTCGGCACCGGCGAGCTTCTCGGTCAGCGCCGGGGTGGAGAGCGGCCGCAGCCCCTGGTGCCACTGGTCGACGGTCACGTTCGGCCCGCCCAGCCAGGCGGTCACGAAGCGGTCCGCCGTCTGCTCCGGCGTGCGGGCGCCCGGACGGGTCACCGGGGAGGCGGGTGGGCCGGTGGCGATCGCCCCGTCGTCACCCTCGTCCGGGTCGACGGTGGTGACGGGCTGGCTCGGCCGGTTGCTCAGGCCGGTCGTGGAGTCGCCGGGGCCGGCGACCAGCCGGGCCGCGCCGATGATGCCGAACACCACCACGGCGATCACGAGCGCGATACCCAGCCGGGACCGCAGCGCCCGGGTGACCAGGAACTCCAGCGCCCGCCGCACCGCACTCACCGGGCCTCGGAGCGGATCCGCGGAGCCGGCCGGTCCGGCGCGCGGTCGGCCGTGCCCGGACGGTAGATGACGTAGGACGGGCTCTCCTCGGGCACGTCCGGCTCGGTCCAGGTCGCCGCCACCCGGCGCCGGGGTCGGGGCGCGACCGGCCGGCCGGCGCCGCTCCGCTCCTCCGGGACCGCCGCCTCGCCCGCCGGGTCCCGGCCGTCGGGGCGTTGCCGGTCCCCGCCACCACCGCCAGCCGCGTGTGCCGGGTCCTCGTGCCGTGCCTCGGGCCGCAGGCGGGTCTGCTCGGCGACGACGGGACGGCGTCGGCCCATGGTCGGCTCGGCGGTGCCACCGGGCTCCGACACGTCCAGCCGGGCGGCGGTCCGCATGTCGCGGAAGAAGCGCCGATGCCACGAGCCGGCTGAGCTGACCGCCTCGCTGCTGTCCTTGCCGCCGAGCTGGGTGATCCGGCGGTACGGGCGGAGCAGCAGCCAGCCGACCACCCCGCAGAGCCAGACCAGCACCACCTGGAGCCAACCGGGCAGGGTGGTGGTGCTCATGATCAGGTCGACCGCGAAGAGGTAGATGGCGGCGCCTGTGCCGAAGATGGCGATGTTGAAGACCGCGGCGACCACCGCGTTCGCCAGCCGGCGCAGCCCCGCGCTGGCCGGCCGCAGCAGGCCGACGGTGCCCAGGATCGGTGCCGCGATCACCGCCCACCGGAAGATCAGGAAGCCGAGCAGGACCAGCACCGACGCGGTCAGGTCGAACATCGCGAACAGCAGCGAGGCGAGGACGGCGATGAAGCCGGCGCCGACCCGGTCCATGTCGCGCACACCCTGGAGGTACTCGTACGCCTCCGGGTCCTCCCGCTCGATCTGCGCGGCGACGGTCATCCACTGTTGTTGCTTCCCTTTGATGACCACGTCGCGAGTGGCAGGGTTTGAGCGAATCGACTCCGCTTCATCCCAGGACAGCGACTTCGCGTCGTAGAGCGCTTGACCGTACTTCTTGGCGGTCTCACTGTCAGCCGAGCCCAGGACGCCACGCAGCCAGTTTCGGTAGAGCATCGCTTCGGTTGCCGTATCGCTGGCCCGCACGGCTGGCGGCCGCTTGTCGACACAGGCATCGGGGTTGGGTAGGGCGCACCTGTCGGGTGGAATGTCCTTCGAAGCTGGACCGACCGCGTCGTGAACCACGCCGAGGGTGGTGATCAGGGTGCCGTCGGCGACGTTCGCCGACTTGACCGGCCAGGCGGCCAGGGCGGTGACCGCCACCATCACCAGCAGCGCCCAGCCGGCCGTGGTCATCGCGTTGCTCATGTCCGACTGGCGCGAGCGCCAGAGCAGGTAGAGCCCGACGACGCAGAGGGTGACGATGCCGAAGACGCTGAACACCTTCTGATAGACGGCCTTGGTGGCCTGCTCCACCAACGGGTCGGCCCAGCCCCACATGGAACGTGGATCCCAGGCCCGTTCGCGCAACGCGTTGGACGCGCCGACGACGGCTGTGGCGATCATGAACTCACCGTTGGCGACGGTGTTGGTGAACTTGTACTCCGGGTGCAGAGCTGTAGCGGCGCAGCCGCCATCGACGCGATACGTCGTGTAGCTGTATCCGGCGTAGCCGTATTCGCTGTAGAGACCCTTCGGGCCAGACTGCTTCGCCGATTCCGGCCGGGAGGCGAACCAGCCGGCGAGGCCGGAGTCCGGCCCGGTGGGGGTCGGCGGGTTCCGGCACTCCAACTCCGACTCGGCCACCTGCTGGAGCTTGGCGACGCAGGCGCGGAAGTCGGCCTGCCACTCCGGTGTGGTGCACAGGTCGGCCGCGGCCTGGGCGGTGACGGCCGGCGCCGCCGACGCCGGTGTCGCCCCCACCGCCGGCCAGCCAATGGTGGCCCCGGCGAGGATGCCGAGTGCGAGGAGAAGCGCCCGGGCCCTCGCCATGTCACGCCTCCGGATCGGGCACGGTCGGCAGTACGCCGGTCGCGGCGGCGATCGCCGCGGGTGTGGTGTCGAGGTGGTCCAGCAGTCCCTCGACGTACGAGACGTCGACCCGGACCTTCTGCACCCGCCCGTCGACGTCACGCATCACGAACTCGCGGAAGCCGAGCCGGCTGGCCGAGGTGGCGTCCGCCGTGGAGAGCGAGGCGAGGGTGGCCTCGTAGCCGTCGTTGACCGGCACCCGGAGCAGCCGCAGCGCCTCGGAGGCGATCTCGGTGTCCTCGGCGATCCGGCCGACGAACACGGTGGAGACGAGGTTCTGCACGTCGAGGCCGAGGATGTCGCGCGGGTTCTGCGAGGCGACCAGGGCGGCGAGGTTCCACTTGCGGGAGTCCCGGGCGAGCCGGACCAGGAACGAGCGCCCGGAGCGCCAGCCCTCCATGAAGTGTGCCTCGTCCAGGCCGACCAGCTTGCGCGACGACATCGACCCGCCGTAGCAGCGGCGGACGGCCAGCCGGTGCGCGGTGTGCAGCATCGGCAGGGCGAGCGCCTCCTCGGCCGACCAGTACTCCCGCTCGATCTTGAGGTCCGGCAGCCGGAGGCCGGCCATGGTGATCACGGTGAGCGCCGCGTCCGGGCCGAGCAGCCCTTCCGGTGGCTTGCCGAAGAAGAGCATGGCCAGCGGCATCTCGGCGGTGTCGAGCAGCAGGTTGGCCAGTTCCTTGCCGGCGTCGTCGTCCAGCTGGCTGAGCGTGGTGACCACGTCGTCCAGGGTGGAGGTCTCCTCCGCCGGCACCTGGCGTACAGCGTGCCGGAACAGGGTGGCGGTGGACGCCTCGCGGGCCACCTGCGGCGGCACCAGCATCATGCAGATGTCCTGCACCAGCATCCGTCGCTCGGCGCGGGCGTTGGAGACGGCGATCTCGAACTCCCGGTCGCCGGCCGCGCCGGGGCCGAACTCGCTGCGCAGCGGGGTGGGGATGAGCGAGTACGGCGCCAGGGTGCCGTGCTCCGAGCCGGTCAGGTTGAGCACCCGCGAGTACGGGCGCAGCTCCGGCATCGCGCAGAGCCGGGCCAGCGGGCCGGACGGGTCGAGCAGGGTCACCTGCACGCCGCGCCGGGCGGCCAGGTAGCCGAGCGCGCCGAGCAGGGTGGACTTGCCACCGCCCGGTTCGGCCACGAAGACGGCGAGCCCGGAGCGCTCGCGGACCTCCATCGGGTAGTGCAGGTCGAGGAAGACCGGTCGGCGGCAGGTACCGGCCGTCCGGCCGATCAGGTCGCCGCGCCGGTCGCCGACGGTCGACGCGGCCTGGGGCAGCGCGGCGGCGAGCAGGTTGACCGGCATCCGCCGGACGTAGCCGGTGTTGGCGATCGGCTCGCCGGGGATGAACTCGCGGGCCAGCCAGTCCTGGTTCTTCGGGTGCTGCAGCGAGATGCGCAGCTCGCGGGAGTAGAGCTGGACCAGTCGCCGGGCCCGCTCCAGGCACTCCTCGCGGGTACGGCCACCGACCGCGATCCGGTGCCAGCCGTGCGCGCGGGCGGAATCGACGGGCAGCCCGGTGGTCATCTCGTCGCCGATCACCAGCGCCCGCTTGGCCAGCCGTTCCAGCTCGGGCGGGGCGTCGATGCCGTGCTCGGCGTAGTCGAGCTGCTGCGAGCGGATCATCCGCAGCCGGTGTTCGAGGTTGCGGAAGGAGTCGCCGGGACCGAGGATGTCGACCCGGGTGGACAGCTCCATCGGCCAGGGCAGCCGCTCGTGGAAGTGCAGCCACGGCTCGTGCCGCTCCGGGATCTCCAGCGGTTCCATCCGGCCCACCGCCAGCACTGCGACGTGCCGTTCCTCGCCGGTGACCCGGTTGACCAGCTTGACCGTCGAGCCGTACGGCGTGCGGTAGCGCTCCACCTGCTCGGTGAGGGCCAGCAGGTCGCCGCGTTCCCACCGGCCGTCGGTGACCGGGGAGAGCGCGCCGGGCGGCGCCATGCAGAGCGCCACCGAGCGGTAGAGCAGCCACTCCAGCTCCTGCGGAGTGACCCGCCGTCCGCGCATGCCGAACGCGCCGAGCACCTCGTCGAACTGCTCGACGGTCCGGCCCAGCCGGCGGCGTTCGCCCTCGGCGACCCCCCGGCCGAAGGTGCGCAGCAGCCGTTCGGTGAGCGAGTCGCCGAGCGACCGCCGGGCGAAGGTGACCCCGAGGTAGGTCTGGCCCTCGGCGTGGTTGACCGAGAGCAGGTGCCGCTGCGCGGCCACCAGGTGGTCGCCCCAGCCCGGCGTGCCCGGCACGTCGGGCAGCGGTGCGGGGGTGTGCGCGTCGATGGTGCGCGCCCACTCGTCGGCCGGGAAGGGGCGGGTGGTGCGGCGCAGGTGCAGCCGGAAGCCGGCGAGGCCCGCGTACTGCTCGGAGATCGCTGAGAGCAGCGCCTCCCGCTCGGCGTCCGGCCGGAACGCCCAGCGCACCTCCGGCAGCCAGTACCAGGCGGTGACGGTGTTCGGGGTGAAGGTGAGGTGCCCGACGATCTCGGTGATGGCCAGTTCCACGGCCGGATCCCGGTCGCCGAACTTGATTCTCGGCGGCTTGACCCGGACCGGCTTGGCCGGCTGCTTGCGCCGTTCGGGGGAGCGCTGTCGGGGCGGGGCGATCTCCCGGCCGGCGGGCCGCTCCGGCAGTTGCTTCGGCGCCCGGCGGGCCGGGCGGTCGGGCGGCTCGGGCGGGTCGAGTTCACCGGCGGCCCGCGCGCCACCCGGGTCAACCGGCGCCGGCTGGGCCGGCGGGCGTACCACGGGCAGCCGGTCGCCGGGCTGCTGCGGCACCCGGGGACGGGCCGGCCGGGCCGGCGG
>NZ_QGSW01000387.1:0-7751 GCF_003176715.1 Micromonospora sp. S4605 | reverse complement strand
AGGTGGTGGGGTAGCTGCTGTAGTCGGGGAAGTTGCCGTAGAGGCGGTTGTCGCCGCCCTGGGTGACGGCCTGTACCAGCAGGTCGCCGCCGACGAAGGCGCCCTTCCAGGAGGCGCCCCGGCCGCCGAACGGCTCGTCCCGGTCGCCCCGGGAGCGGGGCTTGTTGATGCCCACCTTGAACGCCTGCAGGTCCACCGCGAGCTTGCCGGCCAACTCCTCGTCGTCGCAGGCGAGCGAGGCCACCAGCGCGCCGTTGGAGGCGTTCATCTGGGCCAGCAGTTCGTCGGTGGTGTCCACCACCACGATGGTGTCGACCGGCCCGAACGGTTCGGCGTGCATCAGTCGGGACCGGCCGGGCGGGGCGAGCAGCACCGCCGGCGCCACGTACGCGGAGGTGTCCTGCCCGTCCAGGAACGGCGCCCCATCGAGCTTGCCCCGGTGCAGCGGCACCGCGCCGCCGCGTACCGCCTCGTCGACCTTGCGGCGCAGCTCGTCGGCCTTGGCGGCGCTGATCAGCGGGCCGAAGTCCAGTTCCGGCAGCGGGTCGCCGGCCCGCCAGGTCTCGTCCACCGCGAGTGGATGCCCGAATCGGATCGAGGAGACCACCGGCAGGTACATGTCGAGGAACTCGTCGACCAGGTCCCGCTGGACCACGAACCGGGGGTACGCGGTGCAGCGCTGCTTGCCGTACTCGAAGCCCTTCTTCAGGTGCCCGGCGAGCAGGTCCCACTGGGAGAAGTTCCACACGCCCCAGGCGTTGAGCCCCTCCTGCTCGATGAAGTGCCGCTTGTCGGAGTCGAGCAGCGCGGCGGCCACCTTGCCGCCGTTGGACCGGCCACCGACGAACGCCACCGCGCCGATCTCCGGCGCCCGGACCAGCACCTCGGAGAGTTCCTCGCCACTGCCGGAGACGAGTGTGGCGGGCAGCCCGGCCCGGCGCATCAGCGCGTGCGCCACGGTGAGGCAGACCGCGCCGCCCTGCGACGGCGTCTTGGCGATGACCGCGTTGCCGGCCAGCAGCTGCACCAGTTCCGCGTGCACCAGCACACTCATCGGGTAGTTCCAGGACGCGATGTTGCTGACCGGGCCGGGCAGCGGCTCCCGGCCGTCGGCGAGCATCCGGTCGATCTCACCGACGTACCAGCGCACGCCGTCCAGCGCGCGGTCCACGTCGGCGCAGGCCAGCCGCCACGGCTTGCCGATCTCCCAGACCAGCAGCAGGGCGAGCAGGTCGCGGTGCGCGGTGAGCGCGTCGAGCGCGTCGGTGACCCGGGCCTTCCGGTCGGCCAGCGGGGTGGTGGCCCAGCCCCGGTGCGCGGCGGCGGCGTGCGCCACGGCGGCCCGGGCGCTCTCCGCGTCCAGCCGGGGCAGGTTGACCAGGACGGTGTTGTCCACCGGGGTGCGTACCGGGGTGGGCGCCCCGACCGCGCGCCAGTCGCCCTCGACGAGGTTGTGCAGGGTGGTGACGCCGTCGGCCGGTGGGCCGAACGCCTCCGGGGCGGCGGCCACCGCGCGGGCGAGGGTGTCCGACCAGGCGGTGCCGTCGGCGAGTCGTAGAGCCATCGCGATCTCCTCAGGGTCGTCCAGGGGAGCGGCGGCGTCGATGGCACCGCTTGGTGTCGCGTACTGTCGCGCGCCGCGCAGCGGCCCGGCAACAGTACGTTCGTATGCCGGAACGCGAGGCCCGCGAAAAGTCGGTCCCGACCGCGACCAGCGGTCGCGTCCGATCGCGTTGAGCTGGGCGTACGCGATCAAAGAATCCAGGATAATCGATGATGTGACGTATCTCCGGGCGCCGTCGACCGGGTTACCCGTGAGTACGGATCCCGGACCGGAACGGATCAGACCCGGACCCGCCGTGGTGCCCGCCCGACGCCACCGGCGACCGCGACGGGTGTGCCGTGGGGTGGGTCGCGCGGCGGTCGGCGGTACGGAGCTGGATACGCGAGCGGCCGCCGGACAGGTGTCCGGCGGCCGCTCGGGCGCTGCGTCAGATCAGCTGGTGAAGGTGATGTTGTCCCGCCGGCGGCGCAGCACCAGCAGGATGCCGCCGCCGATCAGGGCGAGGCCGCCCAGCGCGATGCTGGTCGCCGCCACGCCGGTGATGGGCAGGCTGCCGCCGCCGTCACCGCCGCCGTCACCGCCCGGCGTCGCGGGGGTGCTCTCACCGGGCGTGGTCTCCCCGCCGGTCGGCGTGGTCGTGGGGGTACCCGGCGTCTCGCACGGCGCCAGCCAGAAGACCTTGTGCTTGGCGTCGGAGGACTTGCCGTCCACCAGGTCGACGTCGAGCTTGAGGTGGTAGCCGTGCTTCGGATGCGCGGTGAGGCCGGCGAGGTCGAGGTCCTTGGCGGAAAGCTTGATGACCTCGTCGTGGTCGTTCTCCGCGCCGGAGGCGGGGTCGGTGCTGATGATCCGGTTCTTGACCGACCAGACCACCTTGTCCTTGCCGGACGGCGGCTGCGCGGTCAGCGTGATGTCGGCTGCCTGGTTCGTGTCGAAGTTGAAGAACTCCAGCTCGAAGTCGCACGTCACGTGCGGCTGGTTGTCGACCTTGTCCTCGAACTCCTGGCCGTCGATCTTCACCGTGCCGTTGTCGCCGGCAGGGTTGTGGCCGCCCGGGGCCGCCTGGGACAGGGGTGCGACGCTCGCCCAGGCCGGGGTGGCGGGGATGAGGCAGGCCGTGGCGGCGGCGAGGGAAATGGCCGCGCGCGCCACGCGCCGACGCTGTGGCATGAGGATTCCTCCGGAGTGGATCGAGGGGACAGCACATGATCGCACGGACGGTGACCGTCGTCGACATCAGGTGATCGGCCTGACCTGCGCGGACGTGCCGCCGGAAGCGGCCGGTTCGGCGAAATCCACTACTCTCCGCAGGCGTGTCGCTGTAACAGAAACGCTCGATATGACGCTGCGCCCGCTCCGCGGGCGGAAGCGAGGCGCCGCCGCCGGCCGGTCTTCCCAAATCGGTGAGGGCGAGATTACATTGCTGATTGTCCATGGGAGCGCTCCCGGACCCCGCGGCCCACCCACCACCGCCGCCGGCAGTCCACGTCGGATCCGCCGACGTCCCGCCCGGCGGCGCCACCGACAGGAGCACGCCATGCCCCATCCGAGACGGCCCCGACCGGCCGACCAACCCTGGCCGCGTCGCCTGCTGGCCGCCGGCACCGCGCTCGCCGCCGGGCTCGCCCTCGCGGTCGCCGCGCCGGCCCCGCCCGCATCCGCCGCACCCGCGTTCAACTACGCGGAGGCGTTGCAGAAGTCGCTCCTGTTCTACGAGGCGCAGCAGTCCGGCCGGCTACCGGACTGGAACCGGGTCTCCTGGCGGGGCGACTCGGCAGTGACCGACGGCGCCGACGTGGGCCTCGACCTCACCGGCGGCTGGTACGACGCAGGCGACCACGTGAAGTTCGGCTTCCCGATGGCGTTCAGCGCCACCATGCTCGCCTGGGGCGCGGTCGAGTACCGGGCCGGCTACGCCGCCACCGGTCAGCTCCCGCATCTGCTCGACAACCTGCGCTGGGTCAACGACTGGTTCATCAAGGCGCACCCGGCGCCGAACGTCCTCTACGGACAGGTCGGCAAGGGCGACGACGACCACAAGTGGTGGGGGCCGGCCGAGGTGCTGCCGATGGCGCGGCCCGCGTACAAGATCGATGCCAGCTGTGGCGGCGCGGACCTGGCCGGCGAGACGGCGGCGGCGATGGCCGCGTCCTCGATGGTGTTCCGCCCCACCGACCCCAGCTACGCCGACACGCTGCTCGGCCACGCCCGGCAGCTCTACACCTTCGCCGACACGGTGCGCAGGAGCTACCACGAGTGCATCACCGACGCCACGAACTTCTACCGCTCCTGGAGCGGCTGGCAGGACGAACTGGTCTGGGGCGCGATCTGGCTCCACCGGGCCACCGGCGAGGCCGCCTACCTGGCCAAGGCGGAGAGCGAGTACGACAGGCTCGGCACCGAGAACCAGACCACCACCCGGTCCTACAAGTGGACCATCGCCTGGGACAACAAGCAGTTCGGCGCGTACGTGCTGCTGGCCAACCTGACCGGCAAGCAGAAGTACGTCGACGACGCCAACCGCTGGCTGGACTGGTGGACCGTCGGGGTGAACGGGCAGCGGGTGGCGTACTCGCCGGGCGGGATGGCCGTGCTCGATTCCTGGGGCGCGTTGCGCTACGCCGCGAACACCGCCTTCGCCGCCCTGGTCTACAGCGACCGGACCACCGACGCCACCCGCAAGGCGCGCTACCACGACTTCGCCGTCCGGCAGATCGGCTACGCGCTCGGCGACAACCCGCGCAACTCCAGCTACGTGATCGGCTTCGGGGCGAACCCGCCGCGCAACCCGCACCACCGCACCGCGCACGGCTCCTGGTGGGACAGCCAGACCGTGCCCACCGAGACCCGGCACACCCTGTACGGCGCGCTGGTCGGCGGCCCCTCCGCGGCCAACGACGCCTACACCGACAACCGCTCCGACTACGTGATGAACGAGGTGGCCACCGACTACAACGCCGGCTTCACCTCGGCGCTGGCCCGGCTCGCCCAGGAGTACGGCGGCACCCCGCTGGCGAACTTCCCCACCCCGGAGACCCCGGACCTGGACGAGCTCACCGTGGAGACCACGGTGATGCAGGCCGAGCCGCGGGCCACCGGGCTGAAGGCGATCGTCTACAACCGGTCCGGCTTCCCGGCCCGGGCGCTCACCGACGGCCGGTTCCGGTACTACTTCCGCCCGGACGGCCCCGGCCCGGTGCAGGTCACCCCCGGCTACACCCAGGGCTGCCCGGCGCCGACCAGCGCCCGGCAGCACTCCGGTGACATCTGGTACGTCGAGGTGGACTGCACCGGGCACACCATCGCCCCGGCCGGCCAGTCCCAGCACCGGATGGAGGTGCAGTTCAAGGTCGGCGTGCCGGAGGGCGGCACCTGGGACCCGACCAATGACCCGTCCTACCAGGCCGACACCGGTCCCAACCGGAGGGTGCCGCTCTACTCCGGCGGCACCCGGGTCTGGGGCGAGGAGCCCGGCCCCGCCACGCCGGACACCACCGCACCGACCGTGCCGGGCACCCCGGTCGCCTCGGCGCTGACGCCGACCGGCCTCACCCTGACCTGGCCCGCCGCCACCGACGCCGGTGGCAGCGGCCTGGCCGGCTACGAGGTCACCCAGGAGCAGGTCGGCAGCGACGCGCTGGTCCTGCTGACCGCCGCCACCAACTCCCTCGCGGTGACCGGGCTGACGCCGGAGCGGACGTACCGGTTCTCGGTGCGGGCGCGCGACGGCGCCGGCAACCGCTCGGCCGCCTCGCCGGTGCTGGAGGTGACCACCCCGGTCACCCCAACGCCGACCGGCGACTGCCGGGTCGGGTACGTCACCAGCGACTGGAGCACCGGCTTCACCGCGAACATCACCATCACGAACACCGGCACCGCCACGCTGAACGGGTGGACCCTCACCTTCAGCTTCCCGAGCACCGGGCAGCGGGTCGGGCAGGGCTGGTCGGCGACGTACAACCAGACCGGGACGGCGGTGACCGCGACGAACGTCTCCTACAACGGCGGGTTGGCGCCGGGGGCCTCGACCAGCTTCGGCTTCAACGGCACCCACACCGGCAGCAACCCGAAACCCACCGCCTTCACCCTCAACGGCGCCCCCTGCGCCCTGGGCTGACCACCGCTCCGTCGAGATCCTGGGCAGTTACCGTCGCCGCGAACGGTAGCTGCCCAGGATTCGGGGCAGGATGTGGTGGTGCAGCGGGCGCTGGTGACCGTCGGGCACGGGCCGGCCGACCGGGCCCGGCTCGGCGAGCTGCTGGCCGGGGCGGGGATCGAGCTGGTCGTGGACGTGCGCCGGTTCCCCGCCAGCCGCACCAACCCCGACGTCCGCCGGGAGGAGCTGGAACGCTGGCTGCCGCGGGCCGGGATCGACTACCGCTGGGAGCCGCGGCTGGGCGGCCGGCGGCACACCCCGGCCGGCACGCCGGAGCCGGACACCTGGTGGACGGTGGCGGCGTTCCGGGCGTACGCGGCGTACACCCGCACGCCGGACTTCCGGGCGGCGCTCGGCGCGGTGCTGGCCGACGCGGCGGCCCGGACCACGGCGGTGATGTGCAGCGAGAGCGTCTGGTGGCGCTGCCACCGGCGGTTGATCGCCGACGTCGCGGTGCTCGGCCACGACGTGCCGGTGCACCACCTGATGCCGGACGGCCGGCTCGCCCCGCACCGGCCGGCCGCCGGCGCCCGCCGCGACGGCGACCACGATCTCGTCTGGGACGGCTGACCGCCGCCCGCCGCGACGGCGACCACGATCTGGCCTGGAACGGCTCGGCGACCTCGGCGGCTGGCTAGTGCGGTGGCCATTAACGTTGGCCAGGTTGGTTTTGGTTGGGGGAAGTGTCGTAGGGGTGGTGTTGGGTTTGGTTCGTGCCTCGTCGTCGGGATGTTGCCGCGCCGCGGGTCGTGTATCGCACGGCTCGGGTGGGGGTGCGGGTGACGGCGGGGCAGCGGCGGCGCTGTTTCGGTCTGCTGCGTTCGGCGGGTGACGTGTGGGCGTGCGTGTTGGAGGTCAATGCGTGGCGGCGCCGCCGCGGGGACGCGCCGCTGGTGGGTTATCAGGGGTTGTGTCGGGAGTTGGCCGCGTCCCGGCCTGGGACGTTCGGTGAGCTGGACTCGGTTGGGGCGCGGTCGGTGTTGCGGCGGTTCTCCGATGCGTGGTTCGCGGCCGCGAAACGCCGTCAGGCGGGTGATGTGTCGGCGCGGTTCCCGCGGCGGCGGCGGGGGTTGCTGCCGGTGCGCTGGTATCACGGCACGTTCAGCCTAGATGGGCGTCGGGTGCGGATCCCGACGGCGAAGGGCAGCGCGCCGGTGTGGGTGCGCCTGTCGCGGGAGGTGCCGTACCCGGTAGAGCAGGTCCGGTCGATCGCCCTGCTGTGTGAGGGTGGCCGTTTGTTCCTGGACGTGACGGCCGAAGTCGCGATCACCAGGTACCCGCTGGGCGAGGAGCCGGATCCGGGCCGGGTGGCCGGGGTGGACCTGGGAATCATCCACCCGTACGCGGTGGCCGGTCCCGGTGGGAAAGCTCTGTTGGTGTCGGGGCGGGCGATCCGCGCCGAGCACCGCATGCACCTGGCCGACACCAAAACCCGGCGCCGCGCCGTCGCCCGTCGTGCCCCGAAACCGGGCCAGCGAGGCTCACGCCGGTGGCGGCAGTACCGGCGTCGGGCCCGGTTGGTGGAGGGCCGGCATCGGCGGCGGGTCCGCCAAGCCCAACACGAAGCCGCCCGCACGGTCATCACCTGGGCCCAACAGCAGCGAATCGGGACCCTGCACGTGGGTGACCCCCGCGGGGTGCTCCACATCGCCGCGGGGCGGCGGCACAACCTGCGGCTACGGCAGTGGCAGATCGGAAGACTTCTGCAGGTCCTTACCGACAAGGCCACCCTCGCCGGCATCACCGTCCGACTCGTCGACGAACGTGGCACCTCCTCCACCTGCCCCACCTGCCACCGGCGGGTCCCGAAACCTCGTGGACGGGCCCTGACCTGCCCCCACTGCGCATTCGCCGGGCACCGCGACCTCGTTGCGGCCGCCACCATCGCCACCCGGGTACCGGGCGGCGGACCCACCACCGCAGCCATGCCCGTGCTGCCGGGGGTGGTCACGCACCGTCGAGCCGGCCGGCACCTACCCGGCGCCGGCCAGTCCCGACGTGACCCCCGCCGCCCACCCCGGGCGGCGCGAG
>NZ_QGSW01000386.1:0-7782 GCF_003176715.1 Micromonospora sp. S4605 | reverse complement strand
GGAGAGGGCTGGGAGGGTGCGGTGAGGTTGCTGACAAAGGGGGAGCGGGGGTGGTCGGTTGGTGGCATTCGCGGTAATTCTGGGGACCATGGCCGTGCCCCGCTCGCCGCTGTCGCGGCTGTTCACCGTGCTGCTCGCCGGCGTGCTCGCCGGTCTCGTCCTGGCGGTCGCCGCGCTGCCGGGCAACCTGCTGTTCGGGTTCGCCGCCAAGGCGGCGCTCGGGTCGTACGCCGCGCTGCCGGAGGCGCTGCGCACCCCGGCCACGCCGCAGCGCTCCTACCTCTACGCCAACGACGGCAAGACGCTGATCACCACGTTCTACGACGTGAACCGCAGCGACGTCCCGCTGTCCGAGATCGCCCCGGTGATGCGGCAGGCGATCGTGGCGGCCGAGGACCGGCGGTTCTACTCGCACGGCGGGGCCGACCTGCGCGGGCTGTTCCGGGCGCTGGTGGCCAACGTCTCCGGCGGCGGCACCGAGCAGGGCGGCTCGACGCTGACCATGCAGTACGTCCGGAACGTGCTCAAGACCGACCCCAGCCGCACCGCCGAGGAGCGCGCCGCGGCCACCGAGCAGACCGTCGGCCGCAAGCTCCAGGAGATCCGGTACGCGGGCGCGCTGGAGGAACGGCTCGGCAAGGACGAGATCCTCAACCGCTACCTGAACATCGCGTACTTCGGCTCCGGGGCGTACGGCGTCGCGGCGGCCAGCCAGCGCTACTTCGGCAAGTCCCCGGCCGACCTCACCCTCGCCGAGGCGGCCCTGCTCGCCGGTCTGGTGCAGTCGCCGGAGGCGTACAGCCCGATCGACGGTGACGCCGACGCCGCGCTGGAGCGCCGCGGTTACGTGCTGGACTCGATGGTCGAGACCGGGGCGATCACCGCCGAGCAGGCGGCGCAGGCCAAGGCGGAGAAGCTGACCCTGCGTCCGACCGCGCAGCCGAACGGATGCACCGCCGTCGCCCAGGGGCACGACGACTGGGGCTTCTTCTGCGACTACCTGCGGCAGTGGTGGCTGGCCCAGCCGGAGTTCGGCGCCACCGTCGAGGAGCGCGAGCAGGCGCTGCGCCGCGGCGGCTACACAGTGATGACCTCGCTCGACCCGCAGGTCCAGGCCACCGCGCAGCGCGAGGCCACCAAGATCTACGGGTACGGCAACAAGCGGGCCGTGCCGATCGCCGCGGTCGAGCCGGGCACCGGCCGGGTGCTGGCGATGGCGGTCAACCGGCACTACAGCCTCGACCCCAACCCGGACGGGCAGGCCAACCACCCGAACACCGTCAACCCGCTGATCTCCGGCGGCGACAGCGTCGACGGCTACCAGGCCGGCTCGACGTTCAAGCTGTTCACCATGCTCGCCGCGCTGGAGGCCGGCAAGCCGCTGGCCACCGGCTTCGACGCGCCCAGCCGGCTGCCCACCCGGTACGCCGCCGAGGGTGAGGGCAGCTGCGACGGCCGGTGGTGCCCGGCCAACGCCAACCCGGAGTGGATGGACGGCTACCGGATGATGTGGGACGGCTTCGGCCGTTCGGTGAACACCTACTTCGTGTGGCTGGCCGAGCAGGTCGGGCCGGAGAAGGTGGTGCAGATGGCGCAGCGGCTCGGCATCACCTTCCGGGCCGACTCCGACGCCGAACTCGCCCGCGAGCACGCCGAGGACTGGGGCTCGTTCACCCTGGGCGTGGCCGCCACCACCCCACTCGACCTGGCCAACGCGTACGCCACGGTCGCGGCGGAGGGCACCTGGTGCGCCCCGCTGCCGGTGGTCTCGGTGACCGCGCCGGACGGCGAGCGGGTGCCGGTCGGCGACCCGTCCTGCAAGCGGGTGCTCGACGCCGACGTGGCCCGGGCCGCCACCGACGCGGCCCGCTGCCCGGTCGGCCAGCAGTCCCCGTACGGGCAGTGCAACGGCGGTACGGCCACCGCGGTGAACCGGATCCTCGACGGCCGACCGGTGGCCGGCAAGACCGGTAGCTCCGAGCGGAACGCCACCGAGACCTTCGTCGGGTTCACCCCGCAGGTCGCGGTCGCCGGCATCGCCGCCAACCCCGACGACCCGGCCGACTCGGTCGGCTCGGCGGTGCAGGCCCGGGTGATCGAGGCGGTCGCCCGGGTGATCGCCACCGCCGTCGACGGCAAGCCGGCGCAGGGATTCGCCGCGCCCAGCCGGGAACTCGTCGGCGACCCGCGCCGCCCGGTCGAGCGGCCGCCGGTCGTCCGGCCGCCGTCCGACGAGCGGCGCCCCGCCGCCGACGACGACCGGCTGGCCGACCTGCGCCGCTGGCTCGACCGGCGCGGCTGACCCGCCCGCCCGCCGTCCCCGCGCGCGACGCCCGAGGCCGCACTTTCGCGGAAAGTGCGGCCTCGGCGCGTCGCAAGGCCACGCCTTCACTGAACGTGCGCCGTCAGGCGGGGCGGCGGACGCGGTGGGACGGCGGTCAGCCGCGGCGGGGGCGGAAGGCGGCGACCGTGGCGGGCAGCCCACGCCGGACGATCCCGGCCCAGTCGGTGTCGCCGCGCAGCATCGCCGCCGCCGTCCTGCGCGCCTGGTCGGCGGTGAAGTGCGGCGGCAGCATCAGCTCGGCCGGGTCCACCAGCGCGTTGATCACCACCGGCCGGTCGGCGGAGAGGACCCGCTCCCAGACAGCCGGCACCTGGTCGGGGGAGTCGACCAGCTCACCGCCGAGCCCCAGCACCTCCGCCCAGCGGTGGTAGCCGATGTCGGGCAGTTGCTGGCTGTCCGGGAACATCGGCGTCCCTTCGCTGGAGCGCTGCTCCCAGCTGACGAAGGCGAGGTCCCGGTTGTTCAGCACCAGCACCACGAACCGCGGGTCGGCCCAGCTGCGCCAGTACTTCGCCACGGTGATCAGCTCGTTGACCCCGTTCATCTGCATCGCGCCGTCGCCGATCAGGGCCACCAGTGGGCGGTCCGGGTGGGCGAACTTGGCCGACAGCGCGTACGGCATGGCACCGCCCATGGAGAGCAGGGTGCCGGAGAGGCTGGCCAGCATCCCGGGGCGGACCTGGAGGTGTCGGGCGTACCAGGCGGTGGTGGTGCCGCAGTCGACCGCGAGCATCACGTCGTCGGGTAGCCGGTCGCTGAGGGTGCTGAACAGCAGTTGCGGATTGACCGGGTCGGCGGACTGCCCGGCCAGGTCCCGCTGCGCCTGCCGCCAGGACGAGGTGGCCGCGGCGATCGTCTCCCGCCAGCGGGTCGGGGCCGGCCCGGGGCCGAGTTCGCGCAGCAGCGCCCGCAGGGTGGGGGCGGCGTCGCCGGTCAGGTTCACCTCGGTCGGGTAGCGCAACCCCAACTGGGTGCCGTCCCGGTCGATCTGCACCGCCCGGGCCTTGCCCGGCGGCGGATAGAACTCCGAGTACGGCATGTTGCTGCCCACGATCAGCAGCCGGTCGCAGTCGCGCATCATGTCCCAGCTCGGACGGGTGCCGAGCAGGCCGATCGCGCCGGTCACCCACGGCTCCCGATGGTCGACCGCGGTGAACCCGAGCAACGCGGTGGCCACCCCCGCGCCCAGCCGGTGGGCCACCTCGCGTACCTCGGTCTCGGCGCCGAGCGCGCCCTGCCCGACCAGCATGGCCACCCGCTCGCCGCCGCCGAGCACCTCGGCGGCGCGGCGGACCTCGGCCTCCGGCGGCACGGTCGGCCCGCTGCTCGGCACGCTGCTGGTGTGGTAGAAGCCGTGCGCGTACGGCGGTTCCGGGACGGCCGGGGAGTCCTGCACGTCCAGCGGGAGGACCAGGGCGGTCACGGTGCGGCGGGCCAGGGCCGTCCGGCAGGCCCGGTCGACCAGGTGGCGGACCTGCGCGGGGTGGTCGAGCTGGGCCAAAAACGCCGCCGCGACGTCCTTGTAGAGGGCGAGCAGGTCGACCTCCTGGTAGTAGCCGCCGCCCTCGGCGGTGAGGGCGGTGTGGCCGACCAGGGCGACCACCGGCTGGTGGTCCAGCTTGGCGTCGTAGAGGCCGTTGAGCGCGTGGATCGCCCCGGGCCCGCTGGTCACCAGGACGCAGCCCAGCGGCCCGCCGCCGTACTTGACGTGCGCCGACGCGGCGAAGCCGGCGGTCTCCTCGTGCCGGACCTGGATGAACTGCGCCTGCTCGGCGGTGCGTTGCAGGGCCGAGGTCATGCCGTTGATGCCGTCGCCCGGGTAGCCGAAGTAGCGGCGTACGCCCCAGCAGGCCAGCCGTTGCACCAGGTGGTCGGCGACGGTGGCGTCGCGGGGCAGCGGCCACGGATCGGCCGTCACCCGCCCGTCGCCCCGCCACCCGTCACTGCGGTCTGCGCTCACCTGACTGGTCCCTCCGGTCGATCCGCTGCCGCCCCCGGCATTTCCCATCTTTACCGGACAGAACGGCCGACGTCGGGTGTTCACCGGACGGGGCAGCGGCCCCGCCGGACCGGTCCGGCAGAATCGGCGGGTGCCCGTCCACCAGATCACCGACCCCGACGACGACCGGATCGCCGACTACCGCGCGCTGACCGACGTCGAGCTGCGCACCCGCTGGGAACCGCCGCACGGGCTGTTCATCGCCGAGGGCGAGCTGGTGCTGCGCCGGGCGCTGCGGGCGGGCTATCCGGCCCGGTCGTACCTGGTGGACGCGAAGCGGGTGGACCAGCTCGCCGACCTCGGCACCGGCGACGCCCCGGTCTACGCCGCCACCCCCGACGTGCTCCAGCGGGCCACCGGCTTCCACGTGCACCGCGGGGTGCTGGCGTCGTTCCGGCGCAAGCCGCTGCCGTCGGCGGCCGAGGTGCTGGCCACCGCGCGCCGGGCGGTGATCCTCGAGGACGTCAACAACCACACGAACCTGGGCGCGATCTTCCGGGCGGTGGCCGCGCTCGGGGTGGACGCCGTGCTGCTCTCGCCGTCCTGCGCCGATCCGCTCTACCGGCGCAGCGTCCGGGTCAGCATGGGCGAGGTGTTCGCCGTGCCGTACGCCAAGCTGGAGCCCTGGCCGGACGCGCTCGGCCAGGTCCGCGCGGCCGGCTTCACGGTGCTGGCGATGACCCCCGCCCCGGACGCGGTGCCCATCCAGCGGCTCGACCCCGCTCAGCGGGCCCGCGCGGCGCTGCTGCTCGGCGCGGAGGGGGCGGGGCTGACCCGGGCCGCGATGGAGGCCAGCGACGCCCGGGTGGTGATCCCCATGCGCCGCGGCGTCGACTCGCTCAACGTCGCCGCCGCGACCGCGGTGGCCTGCTGGGAGCTGGGCCGCGACGACCCGCTCTGACGCCCACGGCCGGCCGCCGGGCCGCTAGGGTCGCGGCGTGGATCGCGTCGTGGCCCGCCGCCGGGTGGTGTGGGCCGCCCACGCCGTCATGGCAGGTGGGGCGGCGGTCCTGCTCTGGGCGTTCAGTGTGCCGGGCTTCTCGGTGCTGGTCGCGCTCGCCGGCCTCGCCGTGCTCGGCGTGGCGGCGCTGCTCTGGACCGTCGGGGCGCAGCTGTCGCACAGCGCCGGCCGGACGTGGCCGTGGTGGCTGCTGGTGGCCCCGGTCTTGGCGGTGGTCACCCTCGCCCTCCTGGTGACGCGGGCTCCGCTGCACGTTCGCTGGGAGTTGAGTCGGGGCGCGTTCGAGTCGGTCGTGGCCGACCTGCCGGAGCCCACCGCGGCGACGCGCCGCGACCCGGTGGAGGTGCCGGACCGGGTGGGCAGCTACCGGATCATCCGCGCCTACCTGGTGCCCGGCGGGGTGATCTTCTACGAGGGGACCGGGGCCTTCTTCGACGACGCCGGTTTCGCGTACCTGCCGGGCGGACCGACCCCGTCGCTGCACAACGGCTCGTTCGAGTCGCCCAGCTTCCAGTCGCTGGGCGACGGCTGGTACCGCTGGACGGCGAGCTGGTGAGGAGCTGACCGGGCCCGGCCGAGGGCGGGCTGTCGAGAATCCAGGTCACGGACGGTAGCGTGTCGGCCGTGTTCCCTACCGTCCGTGAGGTCCTCGCCCTGGACCCGGTCCGCCGCGGCGCCCCGCGCCTGGTCGCCGGGGCCGCCGGGCTGGACCGCCCGGTGCGCTGGGTGCACGTGGCCGAGGTGCCCGACATCGCCACCCTGCTCGGCGGCGGCGAGCTGGTGCTGACCACCGGCATCGGGCTGCCCGCCGACGACGCCGGCCTGCGCGCCTTCATCGGCGACCTCGCCGACGTCGGCGTCTCCGGTCTGCTGGTCGAGCTGGGTCGCCGGTACGCCAGCGAGGTGCCCCGGGTGATGGCCGCCGCCGCCGAGCGCCGCGGCCTGCCCCTGGTCGAGCTGCGCCGGGACACCCCGTTCGTGCGGATCACCGAGGCGGTGCACGCGCTGATCGTCGACGCCCAGCTCACCGAGCTGCGCGCCACCGAGGAGATCCACCAGCGGTTCACCGACCTCTCCGTCGAGGGCGCCGGCCCGGCCGAGGTGATCCGGCAGGCGGCCGAGCTGTCCGGCTGCCCGGTGGTGCTGGAGAACCTCTCCCGGCAGGTGCTCGCCTACGACCCGGCGGGGGAGAGCGCCGAGCTGCTGCTGGACGGCTGGGAGCAGCACTCCCGCCGGATCCGGCCGGCCGGGCGGACCGCGTACGACTCCGACAGCGGCTGGCTGGTCACCACGGTCGGCGCCCGCGGGCAGGACTGGGGCCGGCTGCTGCTGCGCTGGCCGGCCGCCGGCGAGCTGGACCGGCCCGGCCGCACCGGGCCGGACCCCGAACCGGACCCGGCCGGCGACGCCGCGCCCGCCCCGGCCGGCGATCCACCAACCCGGCTGACCATCCTGGTCGAGCGGGCCGCGTCCACCCTCGCGCTGGTCCGGCTGATCCGCCGCGACGCCGAAGGGCTGGAACGGCAGATCCACCGCACCCTGCTCACCGCCCTGCTCGACCACTCCCGACCGGTGGACGAGGTGGCGCTGCGCTCCCGCGCGCTCGGCGTGGTGCTGGAACGCCGGCACCTGGTCGGCGTGGTGGTCCGGTACCGCACCGACGACCAGGCCGCCGAGCACGCCGGCGACCCCGGTGAACCGGGGGCCTTCGGCGATCCCGCCCCGGACGCCGGCCCGGCCCGGCTGCGGGACCTCGCCGAGGCGGTCGGTCAGGCCGTGCAGGAGGCGAAACTGACCGCGCTGACCAGCGCGGTCGACGACCACGCGGTCGGCGCGCTGCTCGCCCTGCCGGACGCCGCCGCCGAGGAGCGGGCGCTGGCCGCGTTCGCCGCCGCGCTGCGCCGGAGCCGCCCGGACGGCCGGCACCCGGACGGCGCCGCCCGGCCACTCGACGGCGCCGTGCCACGACAGCCGGACGGCGGATCCTCCCGGTCCGGTGGCGGCCGGAGCGCGGCGGCCGGCTCCGCCGGGCTGATCGTCGCCGCCGGCTCGGGCGTGGGCAGCCTGCGCGAGGCGCGCCGCTCGCTCACCGAGGCCCGCCAGATCGCCGAGGCCGCCCGGCGCGACCGGCGGGACCTGCCCATCTTCCGGCTGCCGCACGTCGGTCTCGCCGGCCTGCTGCACCTGCTGCGCGACGAGCCGCGCCTGCAGACCTTCGTCGAGCGCGAGCTGGGCGCCCTGCTGGCGTACGACGCGCGGCACCCCCGGGAGCAGCTGCTCGGCACCCTGCGCGCGTACCTGGAGCAGGGCCGGAACAAGTCGGCGGCGGCCGCCGCGGCGCACCTGTCCCGGCCGGCGTTCTACGAGCGGCTGGCCCGGATCGGCCGGATCATCGACGTCGACCTCGACTCGGTCGACGCCTGCCTCTCCCTCCACGTAGCCCTGCTGGCCCTCGTCGCCATCCGCACCCCCTGACGC
>NZ_QGSW01000054.1:0-7827 GCF_003176715.1 Micromonospora sp. S4605 | reverse complement strand
GGGTTAGTGGGGGAGGGCGCGGAGGAAGCGTTCGGCGATCGGGACGGCCGTGGCGGTGCTGGCGCCGCCCTGCTCGACGAAGACCGCGAACGCGACGTCGCCCTGCCAGCCGACGAACCAGGCGTGGGTGTGCGCCGGGTTGTTGTCGTACTCGGCGGTGCCGGTCTTGCCGTGCACCGGGTCACCCGGCACGTCCTTGAGGGCGGTGCCGGTGCCGGCGGTGACGACCTCCCGCATCATCGTCTTCACCGCCTCGACCGACTCGGCCTTGAGTGGCTGGCCGGGTGCGGCCGGCTGCGCCGGGGCTGGATCCAGCACCAGCTTCGGCTGCTCGAAACGACCCCGGGCGACCGCGGCGGTGGCCGACGCCATGGCCAGCGGGCTGACCAGGGTGGTGCCCTGGCCGATCGCGGCGGCGGCTTGCTCGGTCGCGCCGCCGTTGGCGGAGACCTTGCCGGTGAAGGTGTCCAGGCCGACGTCCCACTGCGCCTCCAGGCCCAGCGACCGACCGGTCACCGCGAGCCCGTCCGCGCCCAGCTTCGGGGCCAGCGCGGTGAACGCGGTGTTGCAGGACTTCGCGAAGTCGGTGCGGAACGGCACCGAGCCGAGCACGAAGTTGTCGGAGTTCTTGAACGCGCGGCCGTCGACGGTGAACGTCTTCGGGCAGTCGACCCGCCCGTCCAGGGTGACCGCGCCCCGGTCCAGCAGCCCGAGCGCGCTGACCATCTTGAACGTCGACCCCGGCGGGACCTGGGCGGTGAAGGCGAGGTTCTCCCCGGCCGCGCCCGGCCCGTTCGCCGCGGCGAGCACCGCGCCGTCGCTGATCCGCAGCGCCACCAGCGCGGAGCGCCGCCGCTCACCGCGCAGCGCCGCGTCGGCCGCGTTCTGGGTCGCCACGTCCAGGGTGGTCTTCAACGGCGCCCCGGGCTGCGGGTCGCGGCGGAACACCTCGGTGCCGGTCGGCACCAGGGTGCCGTCCGGCCCGGGCCGCTCGATGATCACGCTCAGCCCCGGCGTGCCACGCAGCCGCTCGTCGTAGCGCCCCTGCAGACCGCCGTGGCCGACCAGATCGCCGGCGACGTACCGGTCGGGGTGCCCGGTCAGGTCGTCGGCCTGCGCCGGGTCGACCGAGCCGAGCACCGCCCGGGCGAACTCGCGGGTCGGGGCGAGGTCCAGCTTGTCGGCGCGGAACTTGGTGCCCGGCAGGTCGTAGATCCGTGGCTTGATCTGCCGGTACGCCTCCTCCCGTAGGGTCACCACCTCGACGAACGCGCCCGGGTCGGCGTCGGCGAGCCGCTTGGGCAGGCCGGAGAGGTCGACCGGCGGGGTGATCGCCGGCCGGATCGCCCGGAACGCGGCGTCCAGCTTCCGGACCAGACCCGGCACGTCGGTCGCCTCGCTCGGCTGCACCCCCACCCGGACCACCGGTCGCGGCGCCACGATCGGCTGGCCGGCGTCGTCGAGCACCGCTGCCCGCGGGCCGGTCTGCCGGCGCAGCCCGAGCCGGTCGCCCCGGGTGAGCTGCTCCTGCACCACCTTCGGCTCCCAGATCACCTGCCACTGGTCGTCGCCGCCGCGGGTCATCCGGACCGTCCGGTCGTACGCCCAGCGGATGTCGCCCGGCAGGGTCCACTCGACCTTGACGGTCGCGGTGGCGGTGTCCGCGGTGATCTTGGGTTCGCCGCGGCGGGTCAGCGCCGGCGGGGTGGCGGCCAGCTCGCCGGAGAGCTCCTTGATCTCGCGCGCGACGTCGGCCGCCGGCACCTTGGCGCCGGTCGGGTCGACGAACCCGACCGCCTGCAGGTCGCCGGAGCGCCAGCCGGCCAGGAACGCGTCCACGCTGCGTTCCGGCCCGTCACTGTCCGAGCAGGCGGTGAGCCCGCCGGCCGCGAGCAGGATCGCGGCCAGCGCGGCGAGTGACCGGCCGTGACGACGGGGGTACGACGGACGCATGGCGCAGCTCCTTGGATCTTCCACTGCCTGCACGTTAGTACGCGTCCGCTGTCCGCATCGTCCCCGGTTGGGGGCGGACGGGCGGGAAGACGGACCCGTGACGGTGTGATGAACATCGCGCGGCGGGGTACTCCTGGGGCCGGCCAACCTCGTACCCGCAACGGGTGAAAGGACAGTGTCCGGATCCGGACGTCCGGCCGGAGGTCCGCCGCGGAAGCACCAAAGCGGGAGGGCCTAGGCTGGGCGGGAGAGTGACCCACAACGCGGTGGGTCGAGGGGAGTGGCACCGATGGACCGGCGTCCGGCGATCAAACCGGGACCCGACCTCCGGCAGGATGACACCAGCCGGGACGACAGCTTCGATTCGGCGACCGACGGGGACGGTTTCGGCCGACTCGACACAGGAGTGACCGGGATGACCGGTTCGAGCATCGACACCATCTACGACCTGGGCCTGCCGCCGGATTCGCTGGCCGGGGACGCGGAGCACACCGAGCTCGACGAACCGGTACCGAACGCGGAGCGCCTGGTGGCTCAGGCGGTCGCGCTCGCCGGGGACGACCACGACGCGGCGACCCTGGTCAGCCGCTTCTGGCGGTTCGCCCCGGACGAGGAGCTGATCGGCTTCACCGCCGAGGAGATGCTCGCCGCGGCCCAGGCCCACCGTGACCTGGCCCGGCAGCGCGTCCCGGGTGAGCTGAAGCTGCGGATCCACGAGCCCGACGCCGACCAGCACCACACCGTGATCGAGATCGTCACCGACGACATGCCGTTCCTGGTCGACTCGGTGACCGCCCTGCTCAACTCGCACCACCTCGACGTGCACCTGCTGGTCCACCCGCTGGTGGTGGTGCGGCGGGAGCCGCTCGGCCGGCTCACCGAGGTCTGCGCGGACGTCGAGCCGGACGACGCGATCGCCGGCGATCTGGTCGAGAGCTGGATGCACATCGAGATCGACCCGGTCCGCGACGCCGCCGAGCGGGACACGCTGCGCCGGGAGCTGCAGCGGGTGCTCACCGACGTGCGGGAGGCCGTCGAGGACTGGCCGAAGATGCGCCAGCGGGCGCTGTCCCTCGCCGACGAGCTGGCCGCCGCCCGGACCAGCGACAACCGACCGCCGGTGCCGGAGAAGGACATCACCGACTCGGTCGAGCTGCTGCGCTGGCTGGCGCACGACCACTTCACCTTCCTCGGCTACCGGGAGTACCGGCTGACCGAGGCCGCGGACGGCGGCCAGGCGCTGGAGGCGGTGCTCGGCACCGGGCTGGGCATCCTGCGCCAGGACTCGCCCGAGGCCCGGTCGCTGTCGTCGATGACGCCCGAGGCGCACGAGCGGGTCACCGAGAAGCGCCTGCTGATCATCACCAAGGCGAACTCCCGGGCGACCGTGCACCGCTCGGCCTACCTCGACTACATCGGCTTCAAGGTGTTCGACGAGGCCGGCGAGGTGGTCGGCGAGCGGCGCTTCCTGGGCCTGTTCTCCACCGCCGCGTACCGCACCAGCGTGCGGGAGCTGCCGGTGGTCCGGCGCAAGGTCGCCGAGGTGCTCGACCGCTCGGGCCTGAGTCAGCGCAGCCACTCCGGCAAGGACCTGCTCCAGATCCTGGAGACCTACCCGCGCGACGAGCTGTTCCAGATCAAGACCGACGACCTCTACCACGCGGTGATCGGCGTGCTGCGCATGGCCGGCCGCCGGCAGCTGCGGGTCTTCCTCCGCCGGGACGCGTACGGGCGGTTCATCTCCTGCCTGATCTACCTGCCCCGGGACCGCTTCACCACGCAGAACCGGCTGCGCATGCAGGACATCCTGTTGCGCGAGCTGAACGGGGTGGGCGTCGACTACACCACCCGGGTGACCGAGTCGATGCTGGCCCGGGTGCACTTCATCGTCCGGACCGACCCGAACCGGCCGCCCAGCGACATCGACGCCGACCTGCTCGCCGAGGAGCTGGCCGACGCCACCCGGCTCTGGGACGACGACTACCGGCTGGTGCTGGAGCGCAAGCTCGGCGACGAGCAGGCCAAGCACCTGTTCAGCCGGTACGCCGACGCGTTCCCGGAGGGTTACAAGGACGGGCACACGCCGTACGAGGCGATGAAGGACCTGGCCAAGCTGGAGCTGCTGGAGGAGCCCGGCCAGCTGGAGATGCACCTGTTCCGCAAGCAGCTGGCGCCCCGCCCCGGGGGCCGCACGGCGGAGGCCGAGCAGGCCGAGCCGATGGACGTGCGGTTCAAGGTCTACCGCTACGGCGAGCCGATGATGCTCTCCGCCGTGCTGCCGGTGCTGCACTCGCTCGGCGTGCGGGTGGTCGACGAGCACCCGTACGAGGTGGAGCGGGTCGACGGCCGGATCTGGCTGTACGACTTCGGGCTCCAACTGCCGGAGGGGCACCAGGAGCTGGCTGAGGTGCGCCCGCACGTGGAGAACGCCTTCGCGGCGGCGTGGCGGGGCGAGGCCGAGGTCGACGGCTTCAACGAGCTGGTGCTGCGCGCCGGCCTCACCTGGCGCCAGGTGGTGGTGCTGCGGGCGTACGCGAAGTACCTGCGCCAGGCCGGCACGGTCTTCTCCCAGGACTACATGGAGTCGACCTTCATCGCCTACCCGCGGATCGCGCAGCTGCTGGTCGAGCTCTTCGAGGTCCGGTTCGTGCCGGGCGCGATGGACGCCGGGCAGCGGCAGCAGCGCAGCGGTGAGCTGGTCGCCGAGATCCGGGCCGCGCTGGACGACGTGGCCAGCCTCGACCAGGACCGCATCCTGCGCTCGTACCTGACGCTGATCCAGGCCACCCTGCGTACCAGCTTCTACCAGAAGCGCTCCGACGGGCGGCCGAAGGCGTACGTGGCGTTCAAGCTGGACCCGCAGGCGATCCCGGACCTGCCGGCACCCCGGCCGAAGTTCGAGATTTTCGTCTACTCGCCCCGCTTCGAGGGCGTGCACCTGCGGTTCGGGCCGGTGGCCCGGGGCGGGTTGCGCTGGTCGGACCGGCGGGAGGACTTCCGCACCGAGGTGCTCGGCCTGGTCAAGGCGCAGATGGTGAAGAACGCCGTGATCGTGCCGGTGGGCGCCAAGGGCGGCTTCGTGCTCAAGCAGAAGCCGGGCGACCGGGACGAGGCGGTGGCCTGCTACAAGGAGTTCGTCTCGGCGCTGCTGGACGTCACCGACAACATCCTCAGTGGGGAGATCGTGCCGCCGGAGGACGTGGTCCGGCACGACGGCGACGACCCGTACATGGTGGTGGCGGCGGACAAGGGCACCGCCACCTTCTCCGACATCGCCAACGAGATCTCCGCGGCGCACAACTTCTGGCTCGGCGACGCGTTCGCCTCCGGCGGCTCCGCGGGCTACGACCACAAGAAGATGGGCATCACCGCCCGGGGCGCCTGGGAGTCGGTCAAGCGGCACTTCCGCGAGCTGGGCCACGACACCCAGACCCAGGACTTCACGGTGGTCGGCGTCGGCGACATGTCCGGCGACGTGTTCGGCAACGGGATGCTGCTCTCCGAGCACATCCGGCTGGTGGCCGCCTTCGACCACCGGCACATCTTCCTCGACCCGGACCCGGACGCCGCCACCTCGTACGCCGAGCGGAAGCGGCTGTTCGAGCTGCCCCGGTCGTCGTGGGAGGACTACAACGCGGAGCTGATCTCGGCCGGTGGTGGCGTCTACCCGCGTACCGCCAAGTCGGTGCCGATCTCGCCACAGGTGCGCGAGCGGCTCGGCCTGGACGACGACGTGGCGCAGCTGTCTCCGCAGGAACTGATGAAGGCGATCCTCACCGCGCCGGTCGACCTGTTCTGGAACGGTGGCATCGGCACCTACGTGAAGGCGTCCAGCCAGACCAACGCGGAGGTGGGCGACAAGTCCAACGACGCGATCCGGGTGGACGGCAAGAACCTGCGCTGCCGGGTGGCCGGCGAGGGCGGCAACCTGGGCTGGACCCAGCTCGGCCGGATCGAGTACGCCCTGACCGGCGGTCGGATCTACACCGACTTCATCGACAACGCGGCCGGGGTGGACTGCTCCGACCACGAGGTGAACATCAAGATCCTGCTGAACACGGCGGTCGCCGACGGCGAGCTGACCGTCCCGGAGCGGGACGAGCTGCTCGCCGAGATGACCGACGAGGTCGCCGAGCTGGTGCTGCGGGACAACTACGACCAGGCCCGGGCGCTGAACAACGCCCAGGCGCAGGCCGCCTCGCTGCTCCCGGTGCACCGCCGGATGATCACCGAGCTGGAGCGCTCCGGCGCGCTGGACCGGGCCCTGGAGGCGTTGCCGCCGGACGAGGAGCTGGCGGTGCGCAGCGAGTCCGGGCTCACCGCGCCGGAGTTCGCGGTGCTGCTCGCGTACGTCAAGATCGTTCTGGAGAAGGAGATCCTGAACGAGGGGCTGGCGGACGAGGACTGGACCACCGAGGTCCTGGTCAACTACTTCCCGACCCCGATGCGGGAGCGGTTCGCCGACCGGATGGGCCGGCACCGGCTGCGCCGGGACATCGTCACCACGGTGCTGGTCAACGAGGCGATCAACCGGGGCGGCATCTCGTTCGTCTTCCGGGTGGTCGAGGAGACCGCGGCCAGCGCGGCGGACGTGATCCGGGCGTACGTCGTGGTCCGCGAGGTGTTCGGCCTGGGCGAGCTCTGGGACGCGGTGGAGGCGCTGGACAACAAGGTCGCCCCGGAGCTGCAGACCAGCGTCTACCTGGACACCCGGCGGCTGCTCGACCGGGCGGTGCGGTGGCTGGTGACCAACCGCCGCTCGCCGATCGACGTGCCGGCGGAGATCGCCCGGCTGCGGGACGGGGTGGCCCGGCTGCTGCCGGGGCTGGAGAACCTTTTCTACGGCAGCGAGCGGGAGGCCATCGCGGCGCACATCGACTCGATGACCGAGCGGGGGCTGCCGCGCGACCTGGCCGAGCAGGCGACCCGGCTGATGTACAGCTTCGGCCTGCTGGACGTGGTGGAGACGGCGGCGAGCAGCGGACGCGACGTGGGCGAGGTCGCCTCGGTCTACTTCGTGCTCTCCGACCGGTTCCGGGTTGATTCGCTGCTGTCGAAGATCTCCCTGCTGCCGCGGGAGGACCGCTGGCAGACGCTGGCCCGGATGGCGCTGCGCTACGACCTGTACGCCGCGCTGGCCGCGCTGACCGCGGAGGTGCTCGACTCCACGCCGGACACGCTGCCCCCGCACGAGCGGGTGTCGCAGTGGGAGCAGTCCAACGCCACCTCGATCCACCGGGCCGAGCGGGCGATGGGCGAGTTCGACGAGTCCCGGGCGGACCTGGCGGCCCTGTCGGTGCTGCTCCGCCAGATCCGCACCCTGGTGCGGACCTCCGCCGCCGCCTGAGCGGTCCACACAGCGGTCCGGCCGGTCGGTTTCACCGACCGGCCGGACCGTTCCGGCTCTGGTGGATCATTCCGCCAGGGTGGCGAGGACGATCACGTTGTCGGGGTAGCTGCCGGCGGCCTCGTCGAAGACCCCGCCGCAGGTCACCACCCGCAGGCCCGGCTTGTCGCTGGGGCCGTACACCAGTTCGGTGGGGAACGCGTCCTTCGGGTGCCGCTGGACCGACTCGACCGTGAAGGTCGCCGGCTGGCCGTCCTCGCGGGCCACGGTGATGGCGTCACCGGGTTGCAGCGCGCCGAGCGAGAAGAAGACCGCCGGCCCGATCTTGGCCGAGTCGACGTGCCCGACGATCACCGCGTTGCCGACCTCGCCCGGGCTCGGCCCCGGCTGGTACCAGCCGGCCAGCTCGGCCCGCTCCAGCGGTGGGACCTGGACGGTGCCGTCGGGGTTGGTGCCCAGCGAGATGATGCTGGCGTCGACCCCGATCCGGGGGATGGTGATCGTGGTGGGGGTGGAGCGGGGCAGTC
>NZ_QGSW01000383.1:0-7876 GCF_003176715.1 Micromonospora sp. S4605 | reverse complement strand
GGTCGTGCTGGTTTCGTCACCTTCGCTCGTACCGAAGGCCCTTCCTCATGTCACGCCGCCACGCCATCGCCGTAGTCGATCTCCGCTGCGCCCAGCGACCGCCCAGAACCCTTATTTACCAGGCTCTCAGAGGCGCTGGACGTTCCGCACCATCGGATGGACCATCGAGCGCCACTCCCCGCCCTTGGCCCACGACCAGGCCACCGCGTCCGGAATCGCAAGGAGACAGTCGTCGTGGGCCTGTAGGTGGTAGTACCGTAGCTGCCCCGCCAGGCCGGTCCGCCGCAGCTGCAGGTTGAGCAACTCACGGTCAGCCTTGAGACGGGACTCGTCCAACTCCAGCACGAGACGCTCAGCCTTGGCGGCATCTGCGACGAGGCTTCGCAGGCAAGCCGCCCGGGCTTGCTTGTGGCAACGGAAGGCGGTGGCGTCGTAGATGGTGACGGCTACCGGAAGCCGTCTGATCGCGCTGAGGATGCTGCGGCGCCGCTCGTCCCGTTCCTTGCAGAAATGGATGCTGCGCTGGCCGGGCAGAGTCAGGCGGCCGACGATCTGCCGCGCACCGGCGACATCGTCGGATTCGACGAAGGCAGCCGCCAGCTTCAGGCCGCGTTCCTTCGTCTCGTCAACGAAGACGTGCAGTCCCACGCCGCCCCCTCAGACCGCTCTATACCGCAGGGTCTGCAGCGGGGCCCCGGTGGACGCCAGGGCGAAGAAACTCCAACCGTTGCGGTGCGGCGAGACGTCGGGGTTGTAGAGCTTCACGATTTCCCGCGCCGCCTGACTCGGCGTCCGGAACGATCGACCGGACAGCGGACCGGAGGTGATCTCGATCCGTCCAGGTCCCGGGACGAACAAGCCGTAGGTGCGGTGGCCAGCATAGTCGGCGTAGACGCGAACGGACGCTGGCTCCTGGTCGGCGCCCTCCTCTGGAGATGGCACGGATCCGGCCCGCGCCTGCGCCACCAGGCGCGCCACCACCTCACCTTTGGTGATACCAGCGATACTTGCCGCGAAGGTGAGGTAGTCGTCCGTGCCGTCATCGACCTCAACCTGCGGCATGGCGAACCTCCTCGGTCAGTAGACTCTACAGACCGAGGAGACTTCTGAGCAAGCCGAGAATTCTGAGGAGCGCGATGCCGGTCAGCGGCGGTTGCCGATGGTGAGGACCGGCTTGGTGACCTCGGCGAAGAAGTCCTCGCCCTTGTCGTCGACCACGATGAACGCCGGGAAGTCCTCCACCTGGATCTTCCAGACCGCCTCCATGCCCAGCTCGGGGTATTCGAGCACCTCGACGTGCTTGATGCAGTCCTGGGCCAGCCGGGCGGCCGGGCCGCCGATCGAGCCGAGGTAGAAGCCGCCGTGCTGCTGGCAGGAACGGGTCACCTGGGCGGACCGGTTGCCCTTGGCCAGCATCACCAGCGAGCCGCCGGCAGCCTGGAACTTCTCCACGTACGCGTCCATCCGCCCGGCGGTGGTCGGGCCGAACGAGCCGGAGGCGTAGCCCTCCGGGGTCTTGGCCGGGCCGGCGTAGTAGACCGCGTGGTCGCGCAGGTACTGCGGCATCGGCTCACCGGCGTCCAGCCGCTCGGCGATCTTGGCGTGCGCGATGTCCCGGGCCACCACCAGCGGGCCGGTAAGCGAGAGCCGGGTCTTCACCGGGTACTTGGACAGCTCGGCGCGGATCTCGTCCATCGGCCGGTTGAGGTCCACCCGGACCACCTCGGAGCTGTCCAGCTGCGCCTCGGTGACGTCCGGTAGGTAGCGGGCCGGGTCGGTCTCCAGCCGCTCCAGCCACACCCCGGACGGGGTGATCTTGGCGACCGCCTGCCGGTCGGCCGAGCAGGAGACGGCGATCGCCACCGGGCAGGAGGCGCCGTGCCGGGGCAGTCGGACCACCCGCACGTCGTGGCAGAAGTAACGGCCGCCGAACTGGGCGCCGATGCCGAAGTTGCGGGTCAGCTCCAGCACCTCGGCCTCCAGCTCCAGGTCGCGGAAGCCGTGCGCGGTCATCGAGCCGGCGGTGGGCAGCGCGTCGAGGTACTTGGCGCTGGCGTACTTGGCGGTCTTCAGGGCGTACTCGGCGCTGGTGCCGCCGATGACGATCGCCAGGTGGTACGGCGGGCAGGCGGAGGTGCCGATCAGCCGCAGCTTCTCCTCCAGGAACTGCATCATCCGCGTGGGGTTGAGCAGCGCCTTGGTCTCCTGGTAGAGGTACGACTTGTTGGCCGAACCGCCGCCCTTGGCCATGAAGAGGAACTTGTACGCGTCCGGGTGCCCGTCCGGGTCCTCGGCGTAGAGCTCCACCTGCGCCGGCAGGTTGCTGCCGGTGTTGCGCTCCTCCCACATGGTCAGCGGGGCGAGCTGCGAGTAGCGCAGGTTCAGCCGGGTGTACGCCTGCCACACGCCGCGCGAGATCGCCTCGGCGTCGCCGCCGTCGGTGAGCACGTGCCGGCCGCGCTTGCCCATCACGATCGCGGTGCCGGTGTCCTGGCACATCGGCAGCACGCCACCGGCTGCGATGTTGGCGTTGCGCAGCAGGTCGAGCGCGACGAACCGGTCGTTCGGCGAGGCCGCCGGGTCGTCGATGATCGAGCGCAGCTGGGCCAGGTGCGCGGGACGCAGGAAGTGCGCGATGTCGTGCATCGCCTCGGCGGTCAGCGCGGTGAGCGCGGCCGGCTCCACGGTGAGGAACCGGCGACCTCCGGGGCCGTTGACGACGTCGACGCCCTCGTCGGTGACCAGGCGGTACTCCGTCTGGTCCGGACCGGTCGGCAGCAGGGGAGCGTACGAGAAGGCGGCGGCACTGCTCATGACCGGCAAGCCTAGGGCAGAGCGGTCGATCGGTCCCACCCGCCGGGTGCGTCCTGGGACGCCGCTCTCACCCGTCCTTGCCGCGGTCGGGGTCCGGGCAGAGTTCCCGCTTCGGGCCACAGCTGTCGACCGGCTCCGGGACCACCTGGCCGGTGCCGCCCGGAGCGGGGACGCCGCCGTTCCCGGTGGGCGGGGGTGCCCCCGCCGCGCCGGAGAAGCGCACGTACGCGATCTCCCGCCCCTCCCCGATGATCATGCCGTTCGGGCCGACCGCCAGCGCGTTCGCGGCGGTCCGCAGCACTGCCAGTTCCCGCCCGCTCCGGGGGTCGAGCGCGACCAGCCGGGACGGCTTCTCGTCGGCGACCAGCGCCGCGTACGGGGTGAGCGCGGCACCGGCCTTCGCGCCGGCGGGCCGCCGCCACCGCACCTGGCCGCCGGCCAGTTCCCGGGCCACGACGGTGTTCTTGTCGGCCGTCCGGGCCAGCGCGTAGCGGTCGTCGACGGCGAGCAGCCGCTCCCCCTCGGCGCCGACCCACAGCAGCCGCCCGTCGTACCCGTCGAGGACCGCCTCCCGGCCGTCCGGGGCCACCCCGATCAGCACGCTTCGCGCCCCCTGCGGGTCCTCGCGCTGGACGCAGCCGGCGCTGTCGGCGGTGCGCAGGTTGATCCCGGAGCGCCGCCAGGTCTCCTGGCCGGTCGCCGGGTCCCGGCCGGAGATGGCGAAGTAGCAGCTGCCGTCCTGGGACCGGGCGGTGATCCGCAGCATCCGGCCGCCGACCACGGAGAGCCGCTCGTCCCGGCCCGGTTCGACGTTCTGCAGCACCCGGCCGGTGGCGGTGTCCACCACGTGCACCCGGCCGTCCACCGGGAAGCCGAGCAGCGGCGGCACCGGCTCCGGCCCGGCCACGTCCTCGTCGATCCGCACCGCGTCGAGCCGGCGGGTGCCGAGCAGGCCCGGGTTGTCGCCGAGCAGGCCGCTGCGCACCCCGGGCATGAAGGCCGTCCAGAGCGGGGTGCTGCCGCGCGGGTCCCAGGCGCTCAGCGTGCAGTCGGTGGCGTCGACACAGTGCGCGTCCAGCAACAGGTTGCGGTACGTCCACACGGCCACCGCGTCGTCGTCGCGCCGGCGGGTCACCCCGGTGGTCGGGTCGAGCACCTCGTACCCCTTGACCAGCAGCTTGCCCACGACGACGACGGCGTCCCGGTCGCCGCCGGCCACGGCCGACCAGTCGGCCTTGCGCTCCCACAGCTGGCTGCCGGTGCCCAGCGCCCGGGCCTCCACCCGGGTACGCTGCTCGACCACCACGGTGTCACCGGCGATGGTGACGCTGCGCGGGGTGCCGCCGATCCGCTGCTGCCAGACCACGTCCGGCTCGGCGATCGGCTCGCTCCGGTCGACCCAGTCCCACAAGGTGGGGAACGGGTTCCACACCCCGGTCGCGGCGAGGACGACGACCACGATCAGCGCGAGCAGCAACCCGCCACGCACGCCGAGGCCGCTCCCCTTAGCCACACCGGACACGGTAGTCACGATCACCGTGCTCCCGGGTTCCCGCGCCGCGTGTCGCCGCGCTTTCTCGACCGGCCGGTCAGCGCCCGGCGGCGGAACGGACCAGCGGCAGGGTGCGGTAGGGGATCTGCTCGGCCAGCGCGATGATCGTCGAGGCGCGGGTGATGCCCTCGTAGGAGACGATCTGGTCGATCACCCGCTGCAGGTCGGTGTTCGACCGGGCCACGATCCGGCAGAGCAGGTCGCTGGAGCCGGTGATGGTGTGCGCCTCCAGCACCTCGGGGATCGCGGCCAGGTGCGCGGCGACCGGGTCGTGCCCGTGCCGCTGGCTGATCTCCAGCGTGACGAAGCTGGTCACCGCGAACCCGATCGCGGCCGGCGAGATGTCCGGCCCGAATCCGCCGATCACCCCGCGCCCGACCAGCTTGTCGAGCCGGGCCTGGACGGTGCCGCGGGCCACGCCGAGCCGCCGGGAGCACTCCAGCACCCCGGTCCGGGGCTCCTCGGCGAGCAACTCGATCAACCTGGCGTCCAGGTCGTCCAGCTGTACATCCTGACCACCATTCATGGGTGAACACCCTACTGAATGCGCAACCTGACCAGCGCTCACGCTGCCAGTTGCCCAGTGACGCCGGTCACCGCGATGCTCGGCGGAGGAACATCCGCACGGCGACGGCCCATGAGGCCGGCCGGTACGCAAGGGAGGCCACCATGACCCAGGCGATCGACCGACCCACCCCGACCGAGGAGGTCGACGTCGACGCGCTCGTCGGCGCGGTCGACCACGACATCAGCCGTGACCCGTTCCCCGTCAAGGGACTCGACCACGTGCACTTCCTGGTGGGCAACGCCAAACAGGCCGCCCACTACTACTCCACCGCGTTCGGCATGACCTGCGTGGCGTACCGGGGCCCGGAGCAGGGCTACCGGGACCACGCCCAGTACGTGCTGACCAGCGGCTCGGCCCGGTTCGTGCTGACCGGCGCGGTCCGCCCGGACGCCGAGGGCGCCGAGCACGTCGCCCGGCACAGCGACGGGGTCAGCGACATCGCGCTGGAGGTGCCGGACGTCGACGCCGCGTACGCGCACGCCACCGCGCAGGGCGCGACCGGCCTGGTCGAGCCGCACGACGTCAGCGACGAGCACGGCACCGTCCGGCTGGCCGCCATCGCCACCTACGGCGACACCCGGCACACCCTGGTCGACCGGTCCCGCTACACCGGCCCGTTCCTGCCCGGCTTCGTGGCCCGCGGGCCGATCGTGGACCGGCAGCCGATGATCGACGCCGGGGTCCAGCCGAAGCGCTTCTTCCAAGCCGTCGACCACATCGTCGGCAACGTCGAACTCGGCCGGATGGACGAGTGGGTCGAGTTCTACAAGCGCGTCATGGGCTTCTCGAACATGGCGGAGTTCATCGGCGACGACATCGCCACCGACTACTCGGCGCTGATGAGCAAGGTGGTCGCCAACGGCACCCGCAAGGTGAAGTTCCCGCTGAACGAGCCGGCGATCGCCCGCAAGAAGTCGCAGATCGACGAGTACCTGGAGTTCTACCAGGGCCCGGGTGCCCAGCACATCGCGGTCGCCACCAACGACATCCTGGCCAGCGTGGACGCGATGCGGGCCGCCGGCGTGGAGTTCCTGGACACCCCGGACTCGTACTACGACGACCCGGAGCTGCGCGCCCGGATCGGCGAGGTGCGGGTGCCGATCGAGGAGCTGAAGTCCCGCAAGATCCTGGTCGACCGGGACGAGGACGGCTACCTGCTGCAGATCTTCACCAAGCCGGTGCAGGACCGGCCGACCGTCTTCTTCGAGCTGATCGAGCGGCACGGCTCGCTCGGCTTCGGCAAGGGCAACTTCAAGGCGCTCTTCGAGGCCATCGAGCGGGAGCAGGAGAAGCGCGGCAACCTGTAACACTGTCGAGCGTGACGCAGCCTCCGACGTACCCGACGCCGCCGGCGGGTGGGCCCGCGCCCACCGCCGGCGGCTTCGCGCCGCCCGCCGGTCCCATCCCTCAGGGGTACGCGGTGCCGCCGCAGTTCACCCCGGCCGGCCATCCGCCGCCCGGGTGGGTCCCGCCGCCGGGTCCGGTCGGGCCGCCCCGCCCGGCGCCGACGCTCACCCCCGCCGGGCAGCCGCTGGCCAGCTTCACCGACCGGCTGCTGGCCGCGCTGGTCGACGCCGCGGTCTTCTACGGCGTCGGGCTCGTGCTCGCGGTGCCGGCGTTGATCATCTTCTTCGCGGTCGTGCTGCCCGACCTCGTCCGGATCGCCCCGGACGGCACCGTCGCGCAACCGGACCTGTGGCGCGACTTCCTCGTGCCGTTCCTCTGGATGGAACTCGCCATCGTGGCGATCTCGTTCGTGGTCGCCTACGTCTACTACGTCGAGATGATGTTCCGCACCGGCCAGACCTACGGCAAGAAGGTCATGAAGCTGCGCGTCGTACCCCTGGACCCGGACCGCTCGCTGGACCGGCGGGCCGCCGTGCGGCGGTTCCTGGTGCAGCAGGTCGGCGGGCTGGTTCCCGGCCTCGGCTACCTCGACGGGCTGTGGCAGCTGTGGGACAAGCCGTGGCAGCAGTGCCTGCACGACCGCTTCGCCGGCACGGTCGTCGTTAAGGTTGCTTCGTGAGCGCGAGGAGTGAGCCGGGTTTGCGAGCCCCGCAGTCGCGAACAGAGGCAGCACAGTGAGCGTGGAACCGGGCTGGTACGTCGACCCCGCCGATCCGGAGACCCGGCGGTACTGGGACGGTGGGGGGTGGATCGGCGCGCCGATCCCCGTCGACGCCGCGGTGCCCGAGGGTCCACCGCCGGCCGAACCGGCCCCGGCCCCGCCGCCCGCCCCGGTCACGCCGGCCGCGCCGGTCACCGTGTCCGGCCCGCCGATCTCCGCGCCGGGCGGGCCGTCCGGCGTGCCGCATCCGGGGCCGGTGTACCCGGGGCAGCCCTATCCCCAGCTCGGCATGCCGCCGTCCTGGCCACCGGGGCAGTGGCCCGGCCGGCCGCCGGAGCCGCGCCCGCACGGGCTGCCGCTGGCCAACTTCGGGGCGCGGCTGGTCGCCCGGCTGATCGACTTCGGCATCGTCTTCGCGCTGAACGCGGTGGTGAACGGCTGGTTCGTCTGGCGGCTGATCGAGGAGGTCACCCCGTACTGGCGGGAGGTGTGGCGGCGGGCGCTGGCCGGCGACACGTCGACCGAGGGGCTGCCGCAGCCGAGCGAGCAGGCCGGCGGGCTGCAGATCGTCATCCTGCTGATCGCCACCGCGCTCTGGCTCGCGTACGAGGTGCCGACGACGGCGTCCACCGGGCAGACCTTCGGCAAGCGGGTGATGGGCGTCAAGGTGGTGCCGCTCGCCGGCGACCAGCCGCTCGGCTTCGGCCGGGCCCTGCGCCGGTGGAACACCCTGGGCCTGCCCACCCTGCTCTGGTACTGCTGTGGCCTCGGCCTGCTGCTCCAACTCCTCGACGCGCTATCGCCGCTCTTCGACCACCCGCTGCGGCAGGCGCTGCACGACAAGCGCGCGCAGACCGTGGTGGTCCAGTTGCCC
>NZ_QGSW01000379.1:0-7889 GCF_003176715.1 Micromonospora sp. S4605 | reverse complement strand
ATAACAGTTATACACAGGCAGGCGTGTCACTAGGCGATTTCGCGGTTTCCACCAGGCCGCAACGCCTTGACCTGCGCCTTCACGCCGCAACGCCGACTATATCGACGCTGAGCTGCGGAACGCAGGTGTGCTGTTCGTCGGGTAATCGTCCGAACTTTCCCAACGATCGAGGCCAGAGCCTTCTTCGCCGGGTAGGTGTAGACGTACCGTTTGTTCGACCCCTGCTGTCGCCGGCGCTGGATGTGCCAGCCGAGGAAGTCGAACCCCTCGTCCAGGTGGACCACCTGCGTTTTCGGCCCGGACAGGCGAAGCCCGATCCGCGCCAACACCGCCGCGACGTCCTCCCGTAGCGCCTCGGCGTGCTCACGCCCGCCGGCCACCATGACGACGAAGTCGTCGGCGTAGCACACCAGCCGCCAGTTGCAGCGGCCGGTGCGGAGCCGGTTGTGCCGACGCCACGGCTGCCCATCTCGCTCTGCCACGCCTTGACGAACCAGTCGTCGAGCGCGGACAGGGCGATGTTGGCCAGCAGCGGTGACAGGATGCCTCCTTGCGGCGTGCCGGTGCTCGTCTCCTGGTAGCCGGTGTCGGCGCTGAGCACCCCGGCTTTCAGGAACGCCTTGACCAACGCCAGCACCCGCTTGTCTCCGACCCGTCGACGCACCCGGTCCATCAAGGCCGTGTGGTCGATGGTGTCGAAGCACGCCTCGATGTCCGCCTCCAGCACCCACTCGTAGCCCTTGGCGCCGAAGTGGCGGATCTCAGCGATAGCGTCGTGCGTGCGCCGTCGAGGCCGGAACCCGTACGAGCACGGGCGGAACCCGGCCTCGAAGATCGGCTCCAGCACCAGCTTCAGGGCGGCCTGGACCACCCTGTCCCGCACGGTCGGAATCCCCAGCCGACGCAACCTGCCGCCGGACTTCGGGATCATCCGCTCCCGCACGGGCAACGGGGTGAACACACCGGCCTTGACGTCGGCCCGCAGCTCGGCGAGAAACACATCCTCGCCGCGCAGCACCCGGATGTAGTGGGCGGTCTGCCCGTCCACTCCGGCGGTGCGTGCACCCTTGTTCGTCCGCACCCGCTCCCACGCGACCATCAGAAACGCGGGATCGGTGACGAGGTTGAACAAATCATCGAACCGGCGGGCCTCATCCTCGCCCGCCCATCGGTGCAGCTTCGCCTGGATCTCCAGTACCCGCCGCTCCGCCTGCCCCAACTCGGGCCACACGGACGGCGGCGCATCGATATTCACCGGCGGCCTCCTGGCATTCCAGCATCTCCGCTGCGTACTCGCTGTCGCCCTTCGCCCTGTGGTCGGCTTTCCCGACCTCCGACTACTACGGCGACTCCGCCCCCAGCCGGAACCGTCAGCTGACGGTGCGCCTGCCCCACCGGCGCGGCCTGGCTGGCCGACAGGCGGGGCGGTCCCGGACGGGTTCCCACGTTCACCACACGATCGTTCGTCGGGTGAGGTGCCCAGCTCTGCCCCTGCGACCTCGCCACGGCTACGCCGCAGACCTTCACCGTGGCCTCCCCGCCGGCCAATACCAAACCGGCCAGGGAGTTACCCGACACCAAACCGGTGCCGGGATACGCGCCGCAACCCAGCCCATATCCGCCAGGTTCGAGCTGGTGCCTAGTCTTGAGAGGCTTTACACGCTGGTTCCTCACGTACACCTTCCCGACTCGCTTGCCGGACCCGAGCCGTCTGGCAGTGCCAACCCGTCCCGGCTTTGTCAGGGCCGCTTCCCACCCACACCCGGCACCTCCCCGGGGCAGGCTGCCCTCAGCTACACCGCCCTGCTGCGACAGGAACGGCGGCGGTGGTCTTTCACCTCCACTCGATTGTGCAGCGCCTCGTGGCGCACGGTGTCCTACTGGCACCTCGTCGGCGTCGCCGCCCGCTACGGCGAAACCAGCTATGGGGCCGCCTACCTCCTCCCCATCTCCGTCGACGGACTCGTCATCGTCGCCAGCGTCAGCCTCGTCGAGATCACCGCCCGGATCCGCGCCGCCACACCCACAGCAGCCGCAGCCGCAGACGATCACTGTGCAGCCGCCGCTCCCACCGCCCACCCAGCCGGTCAACACCTCGATCACCGCGCGGCCGTCGCCCCAGACGGCTCGGGCTCGGGCACCCAGGCGCCCGAGCCGGTCAGGGAACCCCCACCTGACGGCAGCGGAGGCCGCAGCGACACCGACGACACGGCTCCGCAGTACCCGCCCCGGCAACCAACCGACGCCTTTCGGCCGTCATCCGCGAGCAGGGCCGGCGATAGCCAGCGCGACCGGCCCAACCCGCGTTGACGGACGACGTGCCGCCCGGCACCGCCGCCGCCGTGTCCTACTGGCGCCGCCGTGACCCAACCATGCACCCGGCGGACGTCGCCGCGAGGATCGGCAGGTCCGAACGCACCGTTCGCCGCTACTGGTCAACAGCGGCCGCAAACGGCGCGGCGCATGTCAATGGGCACCGCGCCGGCAGCCTCCGTCGCTGACACCACAGACCAAGATTGAGGCCGGGTTCGTCCCAGTTGGGCCTGCCACCCCGGCCGATCTCGGCGGCAAGTCAGGCACCTGGTATACCAGCACGCCCTCCAGCCATAGACCTTGATCTTGCTCGCGGGTCGGCTGCGGGAAGGCTGCGGCCACCGCTGATCATCGGTGTGTGAAGACTAAGAACTCCTAACTCTTTGAGCGTTGGAGTCGTCGCCAGCAGATGATGGCGCAGGCGAGGGTGAGGAAGGCTTCGTGGATGTCGTCGCGGATCTCCCAGCGGATGCGTAGCCGGCGGAACCAGTGCAGCAGGGCGATGGTCTGTTCGACGACCCACCGTCGGGCGCCGAGGCCGGAGCCGTGTCCGGTGCCGCGTCGGGCGATGACCGGGGTGATGCCCCTGTCGCGGAGCTGGCGGCGGTAGATGTCGAAGTCGTAACCCCGGTCGGCGTAGATCCGACCGGGTCGCTGCCGCGGGCGACCGCGGATGCCCTTGATCCGGGGGACCTTGTCGACCAGTGGCAGCAGTTGAGTGACGTCGTGACGGTTGCCGCCGGTCAGGGTCGCGGCGAGGGGGATGCCTCCCGCATCGGTGATGACGTGGTGTTTCGAGCCCGGACGGCGGCGGTCGACCGGGCTCGGACCGGTCTTGGGCCGCCTTTGAGCGCCCGGATGTGGGAGCCGTCGATCACCGCCCGGGACATGTCCAGTTGACCGGCGGCCCGCAGCTTGCCCAGCAGGACCTCGTGCAGTCGTTGCCACACGCCGGCGTCGTTCCAGTCCCGTAGCCGGCGCCAGCAGGTCATGCCTGACCCGAACCCGAGCTCCTGGGGCAGGTACTCCCACGGAATCCCGGTGTAGAGCACGAACAAGACCCCGCACAACACCTTCCGGTCATCAAGCGGCTTACGACCGGGATAGCGCCGCCGGCGAGGCGGTCGGGTCGGTAGCAACGGCTCGATCTCGGCCCACAGGTCATCCGAGACGATCCACGGCGGCCGCTCACCTCGCCTCACGGCCGACCACTGTAGTTGATCATCCAACAGGGACAGAGCCACGTTCGCCTAGATCATTCTGTTAGGAGTTCTTAGCCGCTAGGGCGGCGCGTTGCTGAACCTGCAGCAACGGGTCAAAGGGCATCCCGTAGGACGCCGCGGTTCGACGGGCAGCAGGTTCGACCGGAGGTACTAGCCTGCGGGTCGTGAACAGCGACCAGGTGCAGGCGACCGCCAGCGTCGCTGCGACCGTGCTCACCGGGGCAGTCCTTTGGTGGGAGGTTCACTCACGCAACCGCGAGCGGCGCGATGCCGAGCGTGGGCAAGCCCGTCTGATCCTATGTGTGCTGAAACACCGCTACGACTCCGAGGCGGGAGATGCGCGCAGGCTGGTTGCCGTCGACGTCGTCGTGGCTAACGTCAGCGAGGGGCCCATCCTGAACGTTTTGGTTCACCTTTCCCCGCTTCATAACGCTTTCAATCCTCTGGTCGAGCGGTGGGGACACGTCTTGCGCGCCGGCGACGAAACAGGGTTTCGGTACACGCTCCCTGAGCCGCTGCCTTGGGGGGAGATTGGGCCCGACTCGTTCGCCCGGCTTGCCATGAGCTTCACCGATGCGTCTGGCCTGGAGTGGTACAAAGAGGACGACGGCACGTTACACCGCTTTGTCGTCGGCGATGGCGTGTGGAACAAGTTCGTGGAGCTATCGACATCCGTGCGACGGCCTCTTTGGGGCAAGCGGGCGCGGAGCCGAGCGATGGGCGGCAGGAAGCGGAGCTCCGCGACGAGTGCTGACTTCGCAGGCGACAACCGGAACGCCGAGATGCTGGCCAACACCGAGAGATGACGCTTCGACGTGCTGGCGTGCTGACTTGTGAGTTGGCACCCTGCCCAGATACGGGATCTCGTCCAGCCGCGGGCCTCCGTTGCAACGGCGCTGCATGCCTCACGCCGTGTAATCGACACAACGGACGTTCGGCCGGGCCAGTAGGAGTTGGCTCCGCCTTGGCGGTGGCTGGGTTGACTGCTTGGGCTGCTTGGGCTGCTTCGGATCCGGGCACACGGTTTAGGAAGGGAAGAGCGGCAAGCTGCGGGCCGCTGGATCTACCAGGCAGAACAGGTCGGGTGCCGCGAAGCGAGACCTTGACCATTCCGCGCCTGTTCCGGATCTTGCCCGCTACTTGACAGCTGTCCATACGGTCGTTGCTGGAGGTGGGTCCATGGCAGACAGCACCCCGAACGGGAGCCGCGACATGCTGCAAATGGTCTTCCAGTTTCAAACGAGTGCCCGAGCGGAAGTAGCTCACCGAGTGGGCCTCAGGGACACGGCACTCTTCCTTTTTCTCGCAGCAAGCGCCAGCCTCTTCGGCGTAGCACTAAATGAGTCTTACCGACCGGTACTCTACGCGATTCCCCTGCTCGGGCTCGGAGCAAGCCAAGTCTTCACCCAACACAACATCGTCATCGGCGCAATCACTCGTTACCTCGGAATCGAGGTGACCGCTTGGCTGCGGGCAAACTATCCGAACTCTCCACTTCCCGTTCAGTGGAACAACTCTCGCTCGTATCTAGGCATGCGAGGTGGGGCTTTCACCAGACCGGTCCTCTTTTCTGGCCTTACCCTCATTGTCTTTCCACAAGCGTTGGCCTTGGTGGTCGTAACCATCACGCAATCACCGAGCCTTCTGACCTTCGTTGGGGTCCTGACCGGACTGGCGTCCGCCGGCCTTTCCCTCTCCGCAATACTGTCGGCCCACAGGACGAGAAGTGCGTATGAGAAGGAGCTCCGTCGCTTTTCAGAAGCCGAGCACCATTTGGCGAAGACACGTCCTACTTTCGACTCGAAACTGCCCCGATCTCGCACGGCAGGTTCCTGACGCCTCGCTTACAAGATCTGTGAGGATCGGCAACGCGGCCGGGTAGGTCGGCACCGGTGTCGGCCTGCTGGTTCGGTCTCGTACGAGGTCGGGCACGTTACCTTGGCTCGGCACGGGCGTTCTGCGCCGCCACCGTTGCTGCTCTCCGCTGCTATACCGGTGCCACCAAGTGCCGCAACCGAACCTCATCCAGACCAGGATCGACGGAGATCAAGACATGCGGGGCCAGCAAGACCAGCATGGCGTCATGCAGTTCGACAACGGCCTTCAGCACCAGGCGTGCATCCCGAAACGCGCCCTTTCCTCGATGAGACAGGTTCGAACGGACTCCGTAGTAATAGCGCGCGCCACCGGTGCCGTCCGGCCTCAACGTGATCTTGACGGTGGGATCTCTGCTGTCCACGACACTGTCAGTCTCGGCGCCTACGGTCCTGAGGGCGGCTTGGAACGTAGGGTCGCCGTCCAGTCGGCGAACCCGAGCCATGGGCGCTTGCGCTGGCCCGTAGCGGAGCGCTGTGTATCGTTCAACGACGCTCCACAGCAGAAGGTAGGACGCCTGCAGGCGAAAGAACTGATGCCAGAAGTCCGGGCCGTCCGGCTGCGCCTGCACGCCCTGGGGCGCAGCCTCCAACACTAGCCGCCGAACCTCGGCCAGTCCCTCACCAAGCACTGGATCTTGACTGGCCGACCATTCCGGTACTGGATCTCCAGAGATTCCATGCTGCAGCTTCACGCCGGCGAGAACGTTGGCAGTGATGCTCTGGCCATCTGCAGTCATGGCTTCGGTCGTTTTCCACCGATACTGGGCAGCTGGCTCAAATTCAGCCACGATCTGCCAGGCCTCCTCGGCCCCGTCAGCGGGAAAGGAGAGGAGCGAGCCGCGGACGCGTCCGGAAGTCGAGGAGTCGAACAAGGGCAGTCCATCACGCAGCCGGATCACACCGGCAACGGTGGCCTCAACGTGCCGACTGACAAGCGGCTCGAGCAGACCGAAGGCCAGCTCTCCGGGCTTCAGCGAGCCGTAGACGAACAGCGGAAGGAACCGACCCTGCGGCGATCCGAGTGATGGCACGCAGCGATTATCTCCCGATCGACCACATGGTCTCCCCCGCGGAAGCGTGGGACTCGGACGCCGCAACTGGGACCATCAGCCTCCGCGAGGCCTACACCAACGACCTCGGCGACTCCCGCCCCTGGCGCAGTTGCTGTCGGCGTTGCTGTTGGAAGCCGTACCGCCAGGCACGCTTTCCAAGTCCGCTCGTTCCCGTACGCGCTTGACCGGGTCGGTTCACTACCGAGGCGAACTCGACCAGTCGTTCGTCTACGGTCGCCCCCGCACGGTCACGAACGAGACGACAAGTGAGACGAAGGCAGGAGGGTGGCGTCGCTGTTCGACCTCAGCTCTCATGGGATGTCTGTTACCGCCGCTATCGATCTTCGAGAGGTGCGAGCAGGTGCGATCCCGTCGGGGAGACGGGCTGGACCTGTCCGGCGGCTGCGGTCACAACTTTGCGACTGCGTCCTCGAACTTCTTCGCCTGCGACGGCTTCACCTTCCCGGTCAGCCGCACCAGGACCCGCCCGTCCGCCGGTCGATAGTGGTACTCGGTGCCGAGGATCTGTGCGCCTTTCAGGGCGTCCTGAATGAACGTCGATCGGGCATCGGCGTCCCCTGCCGTCGCGAACACCTCGACCACCAAGCCGCGGTCGATGCCGTACTTCTCGGCGTCCTTGTCACCTCCCGGCACGTCCGCTGATGCACGGGACGTGTACTGGCCAGGGCGGCCGAGCTTGTCATTGGGATCAGTGTCCTCATCCTGCTCGGCGATGTTCGACAACGGAAGCCCAGCAGCGGTGAGGGCCTCGACTACGTCCTTGGCGCCCATCGCCGGCTTCTCGCTGGGGCTCACGGGGGCGGCCGGCGTCGTGGCACTCGCAACCGTCGACGGCCCTGCAGCGGCTGGAGGCTGGCTGTTGCCACAGCCTGCCAGAGCGAGGGCCAGAGCAGCGACGGCGCTGGTTGTGGCGAGCTGAGAACGATACAACAAGACTCCTCGACGTGACTTGCCGCGCAGAAGCCGCGCGGCTTTGTCATGATCGACAATTCGCGTTGGTCACGCCATCGTCCGCGCGGTCGACCATCTTTGGCCATTTCGGGACCCTCTTCGCCCGAGACTTCGTCGAGACTGCCTGGCGGGTTGATCGTCCGCTACATCTCGGTCGACCCGACCGTCCGGGGTCCTGGTCTGACGCCCGCCCGCCAGCGAAGCCATCGATAACACTCACCGCCTCACACGCATTCGAGGTCTGCGATCGCTCGTCTGCGACGATTCAGCCGGGGCCGTGAGCTGGTTATGCCGCCCCTGATGAACGGCACCAGGCCCCTGCGCACCCTCAATCGGCCGGCCTCGTCCAACCGCACGGGCCGGGCGACTTGATCGTGCCCACCGGTCACGCGTGGATGTCGATCGACCAAACCGATGCCCACCCACCCACATGAACGGGAGCACCACCACCG